>WJKA01000371.1 GCA_014729375.1 Chitinivibrionales bacterium | reverse complement strand
TTGTCCCTCCGCGAAAAACAAAAGATAATTTCATCGCTGGTGACCATGCTGAAGGCCGGTGAGGACCTTCTGCCGGAAAAAGTGCGTGGACTTATGGATGATGTCAAGCAGCACCAGGCTGAAATTGCACGGCTTCAGCAGGAAAGTGCATCGGATTCCGTTGACGCGCTTATTAAGGATGCGCAGGAAAATGGAAAATCGTTTCCCTGGGCCGTTAAGAACCTCGGGGCAATGGATAAAGGAGCATTCGGCAATCTTGCCGATGCCATATCCGACAGGATACGTGATGAGGGGCTTGAAGATTATGCTTTTGTCATCGGTGTACGGGCCGGGGAGAAAGCGCTTTTTGCCGCGTGTGCTGGAAAAAAAACCGTATCGAATTTCGGGATTCATTGCGGAAACCTGGTAAAGTCTGCGGCAAAAGAAGCCGGCGGAGGCGGGGGTGGATCGCCACTTCGCGCGCAGGCTGGGGGGAAAATGCCGGACAAAATTGATGACGCTCTCCAGGCGGCATCCCTGCTTCTTCAGAAAGCCGATGGGTCATGAAAAAGAAAACAGTTTACGAAAAAATCTGCGAAAAAGCCAAAAAGAAAAAGAGAAGCTACTGGGTACTCCTTGATCCTGATGATTTTTCGATAAAAAAGGCCGGCAATATTGCTTCCGAGGCAGCAAAATCCGGGGTTGATGCTTTTCTGATTGGCGGCAGCCTTCTTCATACAAACAATCTGGACAAATTTATTCTCAATTTGAAGAAAAACACTCGTATTCCGGTGATATTATTTCCAGGAGACGCAACACAGCTGTCAGGCCATGCAGATGCACTGCTTTACCTGGTTCTGATATCGGGGCGGAATCCGGCCAATTTGATCGGTGAGCATGTCAAAGCAGCGCCGGTAATTAAGAAAATGGATATCGAGCCGATTTCCACCGGATATATGCTTGTCGAATCGGGGATCGTTTCTTCTGTGGAGTTTATGAGCAATACCCGCCCTCTTCCGCGGAAAAAGCCTATGATTGCGGCCGCACATGCGCTTGCCGCTCAGTATATGGGCATGAAAATGATATATTTGGAAGCCGGCAGCGGTGCAGAGCTCAGTGTCCCGCCTGAGATGATATCCATGGTTAGAAAATATGCCGACACGGTGCTTATTGTCGGTGGTGGTATCAGAGATGCCGCTACTGCCGAAGAAAAGCTTTCTGCCGGCGCGGATATTATCGTTACCGGAAATTTGTTGCGACGCAGAGACGGTGTTCAAAGAATGAAGGAAATTGCAGAGGCGGTTAAGAAGTTTTAGGAGTGTTGTTTTATGTTGAGGCAGTAAGGGACGAGGTTTCCTTTGGCAAAGGATACCCCGCCCCAGAACATTTTCTATATACATTCCCGCGTTTTTTATCTGCTCGAATACGAATACTGAACGAGTATCTGATGGCGTGATTCGTTTACATGTGCCTGGTTATCTGCTGGTTGCTGGAGCTGGTAGCGGTAGTCATAAACAAGTGAAATAGCCCTGAAAAGGCGCCACGACAGAGTGTTTCTGAAGTCAAGGTATGGCTTAAAGCTGAATTTCCCTCCTGTCCGTATCGGGATAAGTACTTCTAATTCACTTTTGATTGTTGCGATACGGCCCAGCCGGAGTGTTGAATTAAGTGCAGCTTCAGGACCATAGTCGGGACGGGTCGGGTAATTGACTTTCCGTATGATATTTCTACTCTTATTATTATCGATAATGTCGCGGTACGTCTGATAAAACAAGGTGTCGGTGGTATCGATGGCTACGGTGTCGGCAATTTCCGATTCGTTCCAGCGAAGCTCCTGTGTGAATCCGAATCCTGTAAGAACGGTAAGGTCGAAATAGCGTGTGTCGAATGCATTGAAATTTGCGCCTGCCCCTGCTTCAAGCTTGAGCGGCGAGAATGCCGGCTGCAGGAGTGATGAGTTGGGAGGAAGGGAATCGATTTCATACAGGGTCGAGTCTGGGTTCAGTTTGAGAAAATAGTGTTTGTCAACGGTTTCGGGGCCGCGGGCATATTCGGGAAAAATTTCGGTATTGCCTTCAAGCCGGGCATAGGGACCGAGCCAATGAAGGAACCGCCAGACAAATATTGAAAAAATCCGCAATTCATCGGTTTTGCTGTCAAGCCGGGAAAGCATTAATTTCGAAAAATCGACACCTTCGTTGAGATTGATATATGAAATCCAGTCCACAGGATCCTTTTTGTAATTAAGGCGGGAATTAAGGAGCAGTGTAATCGAGGTGGAGGTAATCACCGTATCGTTCTCTTTATCGTTTTCGGCATTGAAATCAATACTGCCGCCGACGTCGAAGCCGTATTTCCAGTTTTTGGTCAATTTCTTACTTGCTTCGGCATAAACAATACCGCCACCTTCAATTTTCATCTCTTCAGGATTGTTCTGCACGAGAATAAAATCAGTCAGTTCCCCGGGAAGGAGCCTGACTGTTACAAAATTGGTTAATGTGTTGTAGCTGTCGCCGATTCCATAAATTTTATAGATGCCGGGTTTGAGTATCCATGTTTTAAGCTCTTCACCAAGATCGGGTTCGCGGCCATATCCTCTTCCGTAAGTTTCGAAATGATCAATCCGGGCTAGTTCGTATTCACCGGGGAACGGGATATTGTTTCGATCGACAACATCGATAACCAGCCCGCACCAGTCGGGTACGATCGGGGTAATTGTCCCTTCAGTAATAGTAAAGCTTCGCACCATCCGGGTTTTGTGCGGTCCACTTCCGAATAATACATAGTATGTTCCCGGAAGGAGGCTGTATTTTTTTCCGGGTTTTCCGGATGCCATAACCTTGCCGTTTTTATCGATTATTTCAATTTCCGGCTCAAGACTCGGCTTGGTAAAATAAGGAATATAAACAGCGCCTTTTCCGAGATTTACCGGATTATGGTCGGCGGCAATTTGTTGTGCAAGATCGGGTGCATCCCATGTTTTTGAGGCTTTGTCAAGCCAGTTCGGGGATTCGGGTGAGTAATCGGGTGCTTTTGCTTTAACGCTGTCTTCAGGAATGATATTCCGGGAGTATTCATTAGTAATATCTTCACCGGGAAGGTCGGGCGGCGGAGCTGCGGAAAGAGGAATGGCGATAAAGAAAAAGGCGTAAAATGGCGCAACACCAAATAACAAATCAGGAAGTCTGGATAAAAAAAATCGTTTATTCATTGGTTTCACTGGATGTATCCGGCGCTGCACCAGAAGAATCGCCGGTCGCCGGTTTTCCGGCACGGGGTGACGTGGCAATGCCGTATTCTTTTGCCAGTACAACATCGAGATCGTGGATTGCCTGGTTCATTATGAATTCCATAATTGCCGACATTTCCTTGATTACGTTTTCCGGATTGTTCTGGAAAACGCGTTTTCTTTTGTCGAACTGCCGGGCGTAAAGGATGCGGCCGTCGCTGAGACGGGTCAGGCGAAGCCATATCGCCAGATGAGCAAACCAGATTTCTTCACTGTCATACTCCTCGATCGCTTCGATAACCCCGCTCAGTTCGTAATCAGGAACCTTGCCTTCATCAAACCGGCGGACAACATGGCTGACCAGATTTTCGGCAAGCAGGTGCTTTTGGATAAGATCGGTAACCATGCGTGTCGGTTTGACTGCCCATACGCGGTATGGATAATACCGGAGCTGATATGCGCTTTGACGATAGACGATCTGCGGCCGGGCATAAGCTTCTTCTATATCAAGCTCTTTCAGCCGGATGGTATAAGGATAAGCGGCCTCGTTAAGTCTTTTTGTTCTGTTGATTGGTTGATAATTAAGAAGATAATACTTTTTAATAGGCGGTACTGCGCAGAAGGCAAGCTGCATTGCTGCGATAAGGAGCAGCAAGTTACGGTATTGGAAGCGCGCATTTTTCATCGAATTTGTCTTTCCCTTTTCTGGTCACCCCGCAGAAGCAGGGATGGGTTTTCCGAGAGAACTTTTGTTAATTCGTTGGCATTTTCGAGTGCTTCACGAAGATTTTCGAGCGAAATCATTATATCCTCCCGGCTCTGTTTGAGCGTAAGGTCCATTGTTTCCGAGATGTTTTTCAGCGAGCGAAGCGTTGAGTCGGCGGAACCCAGAATTTCGGCAAGCTGACCACCTTTGATCGTACCCGACAATTCGCCGGTTACCTGTTTGACATCAAGCGCAATACTGTCGACCGAGGTAAATATGCGTTGTGCCGAATTGGCCATTTGATTTATGTTCGGGCGCACATCGTCAAGAAATGTTTTGGCATCGGCGGTTATTACAGCGACATTGTCAATAATTTCCTTGATAGCTCTGATACTGTCCGGATGGGTGGCGATATTGATATTATTGAGAAGCTGCTCGAGTTTTGCAACTATTACCTCGGCCTTGCCGGTGATGGCGGACATTGCAGATTGTTTGGTGGTAATAGTTGAATTTGGAGGCAATGGCTGGGCACCGGCCGAACCGCCGAGAATGTCAACATAGAGCTGCATGGTAATGCCCATCATGTACAGTTGCGCGACCATGTCTTCTTTCATGGGAAAGTCGTGCTGAATCGACATAGTTACTTTGATTTTCTGCAGGTTGTCGGGGTCATAGGATATTTTTTCGACCTTCCCAATTCGGATCCCGTGGAATTTCACCGCAGCGCCGGGCTCGAGGCCGCTGAGTGACTCACCTTCCCAGATTGCATAGTATGTCTTCTCCCGCTCGCGCAACTTGACGCCAATTGTCGTAACTGCAAAAATAGCGGTAAACACGGCGCCTGCGACAAGAAAAATTCCCAGACGGGTTCGTTGAGAAACGCTCAGGCTCATTTGCTCTCCACTGTAAACGAAGCAGTGTTGTTCGATTCCGAATCGGCCTCCCGGGATTCTTTCCTGTCGAAAAAATCGCGTATCGGTCCGGATTCTAACTTTCGGGCATCTTCAAAAAGACCGTCAAAAAGAACATGACCCTTATGTAAGAAAATAATACTATCCGAAATCTTTTCGATAGAAAGCAGCTCATGCGTAACAACGACAATGGTAATCCCAAGGATATCCCGCAGTTTCAGCAGAAGTTCATCAAGACCCGCGGAGGTGACCGGGTCAAGGCCGGCCGAGGGCTCGTCGCAGAAAATCAGCGGGGGATCAAGAACAAGCGCGCGGGCAAGTGCCGCGCGTTTACGCATCCCGCCCGACAGCTCCCCGGGAAAAAGCTCTCCCGCATGGGGTAAATCAACCTGCGTCAGTTTCAACTGAACGATCTCATCGATAATATCCTGCGACAAGCCCGTATGCATTTGCAGAGGAAGTGCAAGATTCTCAGCAACTGTCAAGCTGCCGAGAAGCGCGCCGTTTTGAAACAAGACACCGATCTTTTTCAATAATTCCCCGGTTTCCGGTGAATCAGGATCGCCCATAACCGTTCCGAACAATGTGACTGTGCCGGAGTATGGTTTTATCAGGCCGATAATCGATTTCAGCAGCGTCGTCTTGCCGCACCCCGATGAACCAAGAATAACCCTGATTTCAGAGCGCGGAACATTGGTAGATACATCATACAAAACAGTCTTGTCCCCGTATTTAACAGTTAAATCGCTGATCGTGACAATCGGTTGCGTATTCATAATCGCTAAATAAACGAAAAAACAGCATCTGCAAGGATAATAACCGATATCGTGGTGACTACACATGCAGTTGTTCCGCGTCCTACCTGCTCGGCACCGCCTTTTACTGTAAAACCGTAATATGAACCTATCCAGATTATCAGCCAGGCAAATACGACCGCCTTACAAAATCCTACAACAAAATCTTTGAAACGGGTGAAGGAAAAAAGTTCGGAAAAGAAGACATTTGCCGAGACATCAAGATAGGTCACTGCGACGAAAAGCCCGGCCAGAATGCCGATTGCAGAAGCGAGCATGGAAAGCGCGGGCATGGTAATTGTAATTGCCCAGAATTTCGGCATAACCACAAATTGCACCGGATTTATGCCCATCGTTTGCAATGCGTCAATCTCTTCGCCAACACTCATGGTAGCAATTTCCGCAGTAGTAGCGCTGCCTGTGCGCGCGGCAAGGATTATTGCTGTCATCAGCGGACCAAATTCGCGAATCATGCCCCATCCAACCATGGGAGCAAGCAGGACACCGGCTCCGAATGTGCGCAATTGTATCGCAGACTGCCAGGCAATGACAAGGCCGATAAGGAAGGACAGGAGAAGGACAATTCCAACAGCCTGATATCCCAGGTGAAACATCTGCTCACCAAGAACACCCTTCCGGTAATCGCGCTTCTTTAAAAGCCCCGGCCCGCTCCAATAAAGGATTTCAACGAGCATGGACAATGCATCGATAAGATAATTTTTTGTTTCAACTGCCTTATCTCCGGCTTTTAAGAATACTGAACGATTATCCTGTCCTCCCTCTGATTCAAAATGGGCGGCTTTTCCCCATTTTTTAATAGTGGAAAGAAGCTCCCCGGAAATGTTTCTGAGAATAACGTCATAGCCTGCTTTCCGGTGTGACGATTGGAGCATATGGATAAATGAGACGCCGGCTGAATCGATGCTTGCAGTTTTTGCGCAATCAAAATAGAGGTTCCTTCTGGGGCGTTCTCGAAGAAGCTCGAGGTTGTTTTCAACCCATTGACGGGATACCATATCAGGAAAAACTATGGTGTCGGCGGGAATTGTGCTTTTAGCTTCTTGTTTTAAACCTGACATAAAAATCCCGACAGGCAGGGCGTTTCACCGATTTGGAGTCATTGTATTAATTACAATAGTATAGTACACAATGCGCAGCTAAGTCAACATTGTTTTCAGGAAAAAAATGCAAATTCAAGCCGGCCCCGGGTAAAACATCAAGATATTGTATAAAAAGGTATGTAAAGCGCAAAATATAGTTATATACAATTTGTTCACATCCATAAACGGAATTTCCGGTGAAGTATACCTTAATAGTGTGTCATCGTAACTTCTTGAGATTAAAGACTTTTTTTTCATTGTTCCCGCAGGAAAGCCCAAAAGAAATAGTGGTATCAAGGAATAAATACACAGACCGACGCAGGCGGGGTGCTTGACGGTTTGAAATGTCATAAAGTCAAGGCAAACAAATATTATCGTGTCTGTATGATTAACGTGGATATAGTGTGTAATTTCTTTAATATCAGTCAATTATCTTTGCGGGGCCACAGCCGGTGCGGAACACAGATAATAAAACGTTACAAAATAACTTGCTTTTTCAGCAAAATATCGATATATTACTAACGCCGACGGGCTTTTTTCCGGCGGTTAAGCTTTAACAAAATCAAGCACTTTTTACGCTCTTATAAGGAGAGGAGAAAATTCAATATGCAGTTGCCCAAATCAAGGCGGCGACAGAAGCTCCGTGAGAAGAGGTGCCAGTATCCAGGATGTGGAAAGATTTTTTTCGGCATCCATATCTCGAAATACTGTCCTGAGCACCGTCAGGATCGCTACAGGATCAGAAAACGGACCAAGCCTGAAGATGTGAACATTAAGAACCAGACGTATAAGCACAGCTATACCGAAGTAGTCACCATGGTTCTTACCTGTGCATTGGAAGGTTGTGATCATCAGTTCGAGGTAAAGATCTACCCCCGGCAGTATGTGTATCCGAAATATTGTCCTGCCCACCGGAACGAGTACAAACGGATCCGTCATTTGCAGGTAATCGGGAGAGAGGATCTTATTGAGAAGATGAAGCAGGAAGATGAGAGCATAAAAATCAACCTTCCCGGTATGCAGAAGCAGCAGAAGGAGGCCGCGGCGTCCTGATCTGCATCAGTATAGAACAGGCATTTCAAGGGAAAGGGTTACTCCTTTCCCTTTTTTTGTTTTCGGCAATACTTTTTTTTGGCTGCAATCAAATCCTATTTTCTTAATTTAGCCAGTACTTGATTACAGGTATGTGAGAATTTATGAAAGAATATCATCATGCGCTTCACAAGGTCAGCGGAAAGGTTGACCGGTTTTTCAAGAAAGCTTTTGATTCGGTTTGTCTGACACGGCCGTCGGTAGATTTTGCCACGCTCAAGGGTTCTCCTATAATGATCACCAGCAGCCACCGCAGCCAGGCCGATTACTTCCTTATTGGTAATATACTTCACAGGATCGGTATTGATAATCTGCGGTTTGCCGCCGGTGACAACCTGACGAATCTGCCCGTTATTGGAAAATGGTTTCAGAAATGGGGTGCGTTTCCGGTAGAACGCCACCGGTCAAGCAACCGGTCTTACATCCTGCGTTTGTGCAACCAGGTTTCATCAATGCTCGAACAGGGCGATAATGTAATTGTTTTCCCGGAAATGGGGCGGAGCTATACTGGCAGGATGCTTGAAATGAAACAGGTAATAATCGGGGCGGCGGTCCTGGCGCAGGAACGCAATCCAGAGATTCGATATTTGTATCTTCCCAGCACTGTTTCATATGAGCTTCTTCCGGAGCTTTCATATTTTGAAACGCTTCTTAAGGGAAAGAAAATGCGGGCCCCGGGGAATGACATGGTCAGGCGGGGGATCGGCAATGTGTATTATTTCGGTGCGGATGCAATTGCATTTCTTAAATTTCTGTTGGGGCACCGGTTCGGCAGAAAATATGGAAACGTATATGTCGACATTGGAGATCCGGTTGCCATTGATGAAATAGTGGACCTTGCCGCGCTGCGCAATGCAAAAGCGTCCAATGAATTCTGGGCCAATCGGACCGCCATGAAAAGAATAAGCACCGAAATATACCGCCGGCTACTGTGCCTGTTCAGGGTTCTTCCTGTGCATATAGTTGCTTCGCTTTTGGAGAGTCACCGGGCGTGCAGCCTCTCAAGCTTAAAGGAATCGGTGCCGTTGGTTCTTGATTCCGTACGGACGGAAGGGCGCAACGTGAAATCGGTCGGTTCACTTGGAGCGGCCGAGCTTGTCGAGGATGGCATTCGAATTTTGCATCGTATGAATGCGGTGCGGAAGAGAAATAATGAAATAATTGTCAGAAACGATCCCATTGTCAGATATTATGCTGCAACCATCGAAAAAGTGTAAGGAGGGGTTCGGTGGCCTTTAATCAATACATACAGATCAGGACAGTTATTGACCTTGGTGCCAAGGACAAAACCGATTCAATCAGAGAGATGACGCAGACATTATGCAAATCGCTCGGCATTCGCAAGCAGAAGCCCATTGTCGATGAGGTTCTCAAGCGTGAAGAGTCTGCATCGACTTTTATCGGACAGGGGATTGCCATACCGCAAACTCGTGCATCGATCAAAGATGAATTCGCGATTGCTGTAGGGCGGAGTATTCCCGGGATTAAGTATGATGCGGCCCGGGGAGCACTGGCGCACATAATTATCCTGGTCATTGCCCGTGATGAGGATATTGATAGCGGAAAACAGGTCGGGCTTCTTTCTGAAATTGCCTCGTGCTTTAAATCCGATATTGTACGCGATCAGATATTAAACACTCACGGGCCGGTTGATGTTCATTCGGTGGTGTCTTCGTTTACACAAAGGGCCACGACACAAAAAAAAGTCCGCCAGCAGAAAAGCTATCCCAATCCAGTGCTTCGGGGAGCGATCGGGCTTTCCCGGGATATCAAAGCAAAAGCGGTTTTTGTGTTTGCCGATTCGGTGCGGGAGAACGATTTTCTTGACATATTGCGCGTGCGCCAGAAATTGATTGTCGTTACAAGTAATAAAGCGCGTTTCAGCGAAGAGGATCGAAGGATAAAGGCGATAATTCAGGCCCCGCCGATGCTTTCGGAAAGGATCGGGCAGATAAAAATTGGTATCCTGCTGGCCCTGTCCCGAAATCTCATCCAGCGTGAAGATAAGGTTGTCTGTGTATGCGGTAATCCTAAAAACGGAATGTTCGATACGCTCGTTGCACTTGATATCGGCCGTGAGTATGAGTTCTTTTTTACTGACACACAATCGATATTGTCGCAGGATGTCAAGCCAGAAGTTCTCGAGCGGGTGCTTGGAATTGCCGGTGAAATCGCAGTTGAAGGACGCGAGGGCAAGCCAACCGGAACCATTTTTGTTCTGGGAGACACCAACTCGGTCAATGCCTATATCCGTCAGTTGATAATCAATCCATTCAGAGGCTACAGCGAAGCCGAGCGGAATATCATGGACCCGGGTCTTGATGAAACAATAAAGGAATTCGCGGCCATCGACGGTGCGTTTGTGATAACCGGTGACGGGATTGTTCTTTCGGCAGGCAGCTATCTCCGTCCGCAGGGAGAGATCGAGCCGCTTCCAAGCGGATATGGTGCACGTCATGCCGCGGCCGCAACAATTTCAGTTTGTACCAAGGCCCTTGCAATTACCATTTCAGAATCAACGGGCACCGTGACATTATTCAAGGATGGTTCGATTCTCATGTCACTCTCCCGCCCGGTTGTAACAAGCAAAAAATTACAGCAGAAAATACCTGCAACGGTTCAATAAAACAGTTTTTCAATGAAGGAGAATTATCCTGATGGCACCTCGAATCCACTATGATGACCGCCCGCTACGGGATCAGATTGTCGCTGATGAGAAAAATGCGTATGACCGCTCTGTTGCAACGGCTGAAAAAATGCTGAAACGCAAAGATGGCCCCGGCAATGATTTTCTCGGCTGGCTTGATTTGCCGAAAAGAAATAATGCTGCATTAATTTCCAGTATACAGTCAACTGCACGTGAGGTCCGGGAACGCGCGGATATTCTTGTCTGTATTGGAATCGGCGGTTCATACCTCGGTGCACGCGCCGCCATAGAATACATGCTTCCCTCGTTTGACGATCTCCGCGAAAAACGCGTTATTTTTGCAGGCCACCAGGTTAATTCAGATTACCTGGCAGACCTCAAGCAGCTTGTTGACCGGTATGAGGTTGCAGTCAATGTTATTTCAAAGAGCGGAACGACAACCGAACCGGGTATTACGTTCCGTGTTGTTAGAAAATGGCTCGAAGAAAAATACGGCAAAAAGGAGGCTGCCGCGCGAATTGTAGCAACAACAGATCCGGAAAATGGAGCATTGCGCACGCTTGCTCGGGAAGAGAAGTATGCGGCCTTTGATATTCCCCGTGATATCGGCGGCCGTTTTTCGGTACTCACGCCGGTGGGGCTCTTTCCTGTTGCGTTTGCCGGTATCAACATCACAAAGCTGGTTCGGGGGGCATCCGGCGCCATTCCACTGTGTAGCAAAACGTCAATTGACAAAAACAGCGCAGCGCGATATGCGGTAAACAGAAACATTCTTTTTCGCCGGGGAAAAACCATCGAAGTTCTGGCGACATTCCAGCCCCACCTTCATTTTGTCGGCGAGTGGTGGAAACAGCTTGCTGGTGAGAGCGAGGGAAAAAATCATACCGGTATTTTCCCGTCGGTGCTCGATTACACGACCGACCTCCATTCCCTGGGGCAGTGGATGCAGGACGGGGTACGCTGTGTGTTTGAGACATTTGTGATATTACAGAAAACAAGGGAAACAGTCACCGTTCCATATTTTAAAAATAACAGCGACGGGCTTAATTATCTTAAAAGGAAACCTTTTGAATCGATAAACGAAAATGCATATAAAGGAACGCTTCTCGCTCATTCAGACGGCGGCGTGCCGGTATCGACAATAGCGCTTGCCGACCGGAGTGAAGAAACGCTTGGACAGCTTTTTTACTTTTTCG
>WJKA01000370.1 GCA_014729375.1 Chitinivibrionales bacterium | reverse complement strand
TATTCGGTAAGAAAGGAATTGACTTTTTTCAGAAAATCAACAATTTGACTGCCCCCGCCTTCTGCGGATTGCACTCTTTTCTCTGCAATGTCAAACATGCGGTTGATAAACCGATGTTCTTTTTTCAAGATTTCCAGCGGATGTCTTATCTCCTGTGTCATTATAATTCCCTTCCCCGGAAACACAACGAAAGTACAATTATCATCCGCTAGAAAATGCAATTTTAATGCCAATTTGAGCAAATATTCATTTCTCCGGGTTTAAAGCAGCGGTGGTTGCAGCAGGCAGAGTGGCCGGTAGCGTTTCTTCTCAATTATGCAAATTCATTTATCATATCCGAAAAAAGCGTCACTGAAGCAAATCCGGAAAACAGGTGAGTAGAGTGATCAATTAAGGAATACTGTATTGAAATACAGAATGGCATTGCATTTGCGTTTATGAATATGAATACCCGGAACTCAATCAGAAAGGAGCTTTATATGAGACATACAATTCTCAATACGCTTATTTTGTGCTTTATCTCCATTGCGGTGTTTTCTGGTGACCCTGCTATCGCCCGGGAGAAGGAAATCCTCGATCATGAGATTGTAACTGCTGTCAGGAACAAACTTCTGGTGGATGAAGCAGTTTCAGCACATATGATAGAAATATCTTCTGAAGAGAACATTGTCGTTCTTTCCGGAACGGTTGCCCATCTTCGTGCGCGCAACCGGGCGGCAACACTGGCCAAAACAATAAAGGGCGTTCGTGGCGTAGTTAATGATATAGAAGTAATGCCGGTCGAGCGGAGTGATAGTCGCATACGAAGGGATATTCTTCAGGCACTGGCCCTTGATCCGGCAACAGAATCGTATGAGATTACCGTCATTGTGAATGACGGGGCGGTTTTGCTTGAGGGTGAAGTTGAATCGTGGGCCGAAAAACGGCTTTGCCGGCAGGTTGCTGAATCGGTAAAAGGAGTGAAAGAGATTACCAACAGCATAATTGTAGATTTTAAAACCGATCGGTCTGACAGCGAAATCCAATCGGATATACGGCGAAAACTTGAACTGGACCCGTATGTGTCGGAAGATTTGCTTGATATTTCCGTTAATGACGGCATTGTTGCGCTTTCAGGAGAAGTGGGAAGTGCGATAGAAAAAACATATGCCTATAACGATTCCTGGGTTGCAGGAGTTGACAGTGTGGATAAAAGCGATGTAGAAGTCAAGTGGTGGGTACACGATGAGATGGAACGCCAAAGCAAATATACGGTAAAACCGGACGAGGAGTTGAAAAAGGCCGTTAAGGATGTCCTTCTGTGGGACCCGCGGACGCTTTCTTTTGATATCGATGTCACTGTCAGCAATGCAGTTGTGGCCCTGAACGGTACGGTCGATAATCTCGAGGCAAAGCGTTCTGCCGGCCAGGATGCCCGCAATACCCCGGGAGTGCTGAAAGTAAATAATTTCATCAGGGTCGCTCCGCCGGAGATACATGATGAAGAAATTGAAAGAAATGTTACCAGTGCACTCTTATGGGACCCGGTTGTCGAGCGTCATCAGATAAAAGTTGATGTCAGAAATAAAAAAGTATATCTGTACGGCGCTGTTGACAGCTATTATGAAAAAATGCACGCGCAAAATATCGCATCACGAATACAAGGCGTCGCTGCCGTGGATAATTATCTTGCTGTACATGAAATCCCTGACCGGCGTAGTGATCTGGAAATAAAAGAAGATATCCGGGAACAGCTTCAATGGAACTGGTATGTCGATGAGGAAAATATCAGTGTTTCGGTAAATGACGGTATTGTAACATTGAAAGGCACGGTCGATAATAAATTCGAGGAGAATGCCGCTGTGCGTGAAGCGTTTGACGGTGGTGCGACAGCAGTTGATAATAAAATAAAAGTTGGCGGCCGCACAGATGAGCCCGATGAAAAACAGTACAGGGATGACGCCGATGATTTTTCCCTGTACTACTATTTCATGAATTAGTTTGCTTGCAGCTCTTTTTCTACTTTCGTGCCGGGGACAAAAGCATAGGCCAGCGCAATAGTGCCGGCCAGCCCGGCGATACCCCGGAGACCATGCCAGATCCTCAATTGTTTCCTGAAATCAACAATTTCAGGAAATGTTTTCGTACTCAGAATAGAATTCAGGGTCAGGACCGAGGGATTTATTTTAAAAATCCAGATACCGGCCATACATATCATTGCCGCACATGCAATGACGAAAAATGGACGGAGGGTCGAGTGCGAAGGCATTATCACCAGGCTGACGAGGAGTGTGATAATTGCACCAAACTGGACCACGCCGACCGCGATTCCTGTATTTTCGTATAATTTCTGTTGTACATTAAGAAATACTCCCGGATTAAGTGCACCTTTTCCGGAAAAGTGTATTATATGCGAAAAAGCAATGCCAGCGCTTATCATTACAAGAGCAACGGAAAGCAGGTAAAGGGTCCTTTTAATCATGCTGTTTCTCCTTGTGGATGTGGATTTTCTGCACTGTCCGGTACGGATGCGATGAGTGCAGATGTTTTCTGGTACTATTTAACATAATGGACATGCTTACGGCACGTAAAACATGTCTTTTTTATCATTCAGCCGCCAGTCAAAATCGATATACTCTATTTTAAATGTATTTTCTTTCAGGAATTGTTTGTTCGGATCGATGGTAATGGAATGAAAAAAATTCATTACCGCACCCTGCGCGGGCTCAAGGTGTGCAAAAAGGGTGTCGGTGCTGAAATCCGGGACAAAATCATCCTCATGCCATAAGAACAGCTCCGATATATATACCTTCTTTTTATTTCTGTCGACCAGAAACATGGATGAATCGTTTACAATTTCTTTTGCTGCAAACCGGAACATAACATCCAGATCTTCCCCCTCATAGGGCCTTCCCGGTAACGATGGCCCACCCCGTGCTCCGTACGAAAGTGTGCAGTGAACGCGCGGTTCGTTGAATTGCCCGATGAGGATTGAATCTCTGATAAACTCGAGCGTTACCGCTTCGCCGATAACGGTAAATTCGATTTTGTTAAAAGCGCCGCTGATCTGCATTATACTCTTTTTCGGATATATAAGCGATTTAAATAAGCCGCCTTCAATCGGATAATTATCCACGATGATTTTAATGCACAGCGCATTAAAAACATTGATATAAAAGGCTATTTTATCGTTTCCGGACCATGACTCGTACCTGTTTTTGTCAAGTGAGGCTATGTCATGTACAAATGCATTGAGCTGCGACGGGTTTTCCTTGAGCCATTCATAGTCCACCATGCCCTGGATGCTTGTTGCCGCATAAAAAACCGCAGAATATTTGCCATAATCAAATGGTTGTGCATGAATGCTTATCAGGGAAGCACTCAGAAAAAGGAAAAGAAAGAACCGGCGAAAAGGCACGGCGCCTTTTTTAACTCCATTATTACTTTCAGCTTTTACACGCATGGGCATCCTTTCGGGAAATCACTTTTCTTATATGGCTTATTGATTGCGCCTGGCGCAATTTGTCAACAAGGTGTTTTTGTATAGAATAACGATTTCTGTAATCTGATTATTTAATTGAAAATGCAATTTTAATGCCATGCGCTGCCCCGGTTTCCGCCGGGTATGCGCGGCCTGATATTTCCCGGATTTGCGAATTTGATTATCATTTTTGCGAAAACAATGATTGTTTTTTCCTGCTGGTACCGTACAGGCCTTTGGGGTACATGGCACGGATTTTGAGTGTTTAAATACCAGTAACTGCTCACTATTTTCCGTTCGTGATTGGTTAATGTGCCTGAAGTATGGGTGGGGGTATCTGAATATGCACGGAAACTTCTGAGTTGTTATACAAAATGTACCATTTGAATGGAGGTTTATCTATGCTGCGGAGTGCAAAAGAGATGAAAGGATACAGCATAAAAGCCAGAGACGGCCATATTGGCAAAGTCTCTGATTTTATGTTTGACGACACCAGTTGGACGATTCGATACCTTGTTGCCGATGTAGGAGATTGGCTTGTTCACAACCATGTCCTGATCGCTCCGGCTGCGCTCAGGACTCCCGGAGAAAGGGAGTTTCCCGTCGATCTTACGACCGAGCAGGTAAAAAACAGTCCGAATATCGATACGGAAAAGCCGGTTTCCCGTAAAGAAGAAGAAAAGCTCCGATTGTATTACGGTTGGCCGGTGTACTGGGGACCAACCGGTTTTGCAGGCCCGATGCCGGCGGCTATTCCTGCGCCGGAAATACCCGGAAACAGCGCAGAAGAACAAACGGAACTGAAAAAAGACACTGAAGGGTCTGGCGAGGATTCGCATTTGAGAAGTCTCAATGAACTTGTCGGATACAATATCGAAGCTTCTGATACGGGAATCGGCCATATTGATGATTGTATTATTGGAAGTGAAACATGGGGTATACGATATCTTATTGTAGATACCGGGAACTGGATCCCCGGAAGGAAAGTCCTTGTCTCGCCTGCCTGGGCCGAGAGCATAAGCTGGTACGAAAAAGTTGTAACTATTACTCATTCAAGCGAGGAAGTCAGAAAAAGTCCGGAATATAATCCGGCCGATCCGGTAAACCGTGAATATGAAGAAATTTTATACGATTATTACGGAAGGCCGAAATACTGGCATCAGTAAAAAGGGTTGATATATAAAGGATAGATGGAGAAACAGTGTGAAAACAATATTAGGCCCGGTGAAATTTTCACCCGGAACAGATAAGCTCCTGGAAGTAATTGAAAAGATGGCACGCTGCTTTGAAAGCACCGTATACCTGATGCATTGTGAAAACCTTCTTCAGGAACCTGCCGATTTCAGCGCAGGTCCGCGTGAGGTCCGCGATCGCGTTGCACAGGAACTGAAAGGTGAATTACATGAAATTCACCACAAAGGCGAAGAACTGCGGGCCGCCGGGATTACGACAATATCATTGCTCGTAGACGGCGATGTTGTTGACACGATTATCAAGCAGGCAAATAAAATCAAGGCAGACATGATAATTATGGGCGCACGGAATCGAAGCCTGATATCCGAGATGATCGAAGGAAACATCGGCATAAATGTGTTGAGAAAAGCCCCGTGTCCGGTATTATTTGTCAAACCCTGAAAGGAGGCCGCACATGAAAGAAGCACATCGCGGTGACAGAATCAGAGTTAATTACAATGCAACGTTTCCCCGGCATGAATTTCCGGCAAACGACAAGAAACGATCAGTTGAGTTCACCGTCGGTTCCCACGAGGTAATACTCGGCATCGAGGATGCTGTGGTAGGTATGAAAGAAGGTGAGGCCAGGGAAGTCATATTGCCTTCGGAAAAAGCATTCGGCCCGAGAAAAAAAGAGCTGACAGTAAAAGTACAAAAAAGCAATCTCCCCGCAGACTTCAAACCCGAAACCGGTAAAAAAGTCCGGCTGACTAACGGAAAAGAGGATGAGGATAAAAAATTTACTATTTCCAGTATAGACAACGATACTATAACGCTGGATGCAAACCATCCGCTGGCAGGGCTGGATCTGAAATTCAGGCTCGAACTGGAGCAGGTACACTAAACACTCGGGAGTAATTCCCGGCTGAATGCCGGCTTGCGCCGGCATGACGGCTGAAATTGCCCACAGGAACCTGAGTAGTCACGAAAAATAAAAAATATCGATTATTGACTTGTAAAGCCGCAGTTGTTTTACAAAAACAGAAAAAAAAATTACGATATACAATTCTATTTAATGCCGATGATACCAATCCGGCCGATTATCGCTGATACTAAAAACAGAAGATCACCACAGAGGCACAAAGGCACAGAGGACCCTGAGATTCGGAGATGTGCAGTTGTTTCTTTGAAAATAAAATACTTTTCTCTGTAAACTCTCCATTCTCTATGGTGAAATCTCTGAAAAATCATGAACTGATCGCGCTCTTACAATGAC
>WJKA01000369.1 GCA_014729375.1 Chitinivibrionales bacterium | reverse complement strand
TTCCTGCTCTGTATGAAAGAGCTGAAACGTATCTGGCAAAAAAAGAATTGCCGCGTGCCGAAAAATATTACGAAAAAGCGCTTGAAGTGAATCCGGAGCATGCACTTTCAGAGCTCGGGCTTGCCAGAATCGCAAAAGCCAGGAAAGACAAGGCTGCATATACCAAGCATATCAGCAAGGCCAGAAAGCTCGATTCCGGAAATCCGAAAATTGCCGCCGAAGCTGAAAAAGGATGGGAATAGCCTGTGAATACATGCTCGTAATTGTGATACAGTACATTACCGGTGCTTGCGGCCAAAACCGGTCCTAATCGAGCCTGATCCGTTTCCTGATATACCATTCTGTTCCAAGCAGGAGCAGAATAATTATCAGCAGGGGCCACGATTGAGTAATGCGCCAGGTCCTGGTACGCGTGTGGCGTTCCGTGTCCCCGGCAAATTCCTGCAATTCATCGAGCAAATCATCAAAACGCTCCGGCGACACCGGCTCACCCCATTGGTCCAGAATGGCTGTGCTTTGCCCCTGTACCTCGAATTCAGAATTGTCCTGTGCAACATGCAGTGAGTCGGCAAAAGAGAACTGCTTATCCTCTACGGCCAATGTAGACCGGAGTGCATAGGTTCCTGCATGAAGCGGCGCAAGCGCAAAGCGCATCGATCCGAAGGGGGGGGGGACAAAGGTTACTGTTGTGTCGCGCAGCGTGTCATTTACTTTTCCCAGTATAACAATTCGATTACTTGCCCGGGCTGCATTGTTGCATTCGGCCGGGAGTGCGGCGGTGAAAAAAAGTGAATCGTTTTCATAGACTGCTCCATGCGCGGGATATAAATAGTAGCTGTCGAGTGTGGAAAACAGGACCCGGCGTCTGATAATGGTGAGCAAATAGTGCGAAAACGGAAAACTTTGCAATTCCCGCTGCAGGGCCTTTGTTCTGAAATCCCATTGCCACGTACCGCGTGCAGTCAGAAAGAGTGCGTCCCGCCCTTTATATTTTCCTGCAAAAAGAAACGGAATTGTATCGTGACTGCGCGAATCGTTTCTGCTGCCGGCAGTCTTTACACTCAGGAGAACCGATCTCGATTTGCCGGGATACGGGGCGAAAAGCAGCATCGCGGCTGGCGGAGGAAGTTCGCCGGTGAACGGAGGCGGACCGTATTCTGATACGGGAGGAGGGGGGAGAATACGCAGCCGTCCGGGACGCACAGGTGCAGTATTGTCAAATGGTGAACAGCCTGCGAATACCGGAAGCGACTGTTTTGCCCGGGTTTGCAGTACGCGTGCTGCTTCGGGGTCCCACGAGAAAATGAAAAACACGGTCGCCTCTTCAGGGGTTTTGGCGTGTTTCCAGGTGTCCGAGTGTCCGATAGCCAGCGAGAGAAATCTTTTGTCAAGAAGCGGCGCGGCACGATGGAACCCCGCGTAAAAATGACGTGGCACGACTGTCTGCACAAACTGCTGCGACGATTGTACCGAATCGGTGTCATCAGTGAGTGACACGCGGTAGAGGTGCCTGCCTGTCGATGAAGCGGGGAGCGGCACTGTCAGCGTATCGCGAAAGAAACCCGGAGCCGCATCAATCATTTTTTCAACCAGCAGGCGTGAGTGACGGGTCAGGCTGAGCCGCAGCGGTCCGGGATGGGTCTTGTAGCCGCTTATGTGCACCGAAACAGAAGAAGCCGAGTCCTGGCGGACCTGGTTCCGGTGCTGTCGTATGTCGATATGTACCGATGGCCGGGGTACTCGTGCGGGAAGCAGGAGGTAGCGGCTGTTGCGTATGCCCGGGAGATAGTTGTCGAGTCGCGCGTTTGTCCAGTTACCGTCGGAAATCAGTATCAGTGATGACACGGAATTCAGCTCGTTTTCAAGCGATGATACGGGAAAACGGCTTGAATTCAGGTCAAAGGCAATCTCCGAAACCCCGGAAACCGGTTTTAGTGAGTCGCCGAATATATAGGCCCGCCAGGTGTCGCTCCCCTCTGTTGCTGCCAGTGACAGGTATTTTTGAACAAAGGGAATAACGCTCGAATCCGGATTAAACAGGGTCATGCTTTGCGAATTGTCGATAAGCAATGCACAGGATGGGCGTGTTCTGGAAAGGAAAGTAAAGGTGAGCGACGGCTGGAAAAACGCGCAGAGCAACAGACAGATCAGAATGATCCGGATGATTGCCGGAACCACTGTACGATTTTTCGGTGCTCCTGTGCGAAGATAATATGCGCCAAGCAGTGTCAGATAGACAACGACGAGAGCGACTGCCGGAATCCAGAGTGGTATCATAGGTGTGCGTGCGGTGGAACGATTGAGTCTTTTTTCCAGTAGCGGTTATCCGGAACAGGATAATCTGTTGTAAAGTGAAGGCCCCTGCTTTCGTGGCGCCGGAGGGCCGAGGAAGCGATAAGCAATGCATTTGTTACGACATTGCGGAGGTCAAGAAGGGACGGGGTGATTTTGGTCCGCTTGTAATAGTCTTCAATTTCGCGATTTAAAAAACGGATCCGCCGGAGTGCGCGTTGCAGGCGAAGGTTCGAGCGGACAATGCCGACATAATCCCACATGGTTGATTGTATCTCCTGCAGATTATGAGATAACAGGATCCACTCTTCCGTATCGGCCGTTCCGCTTTCATCCCAGGGCGGGATGCGTTCTTTGTCAACAAAGGGGATTGATGAAATCCTTTGCCGGGCGTCGGTAACCGCGCGGCGGGAAAAGACAAGCGCCTCAAGAAGAGAATTTGATGCCAGCCGGTTTGCACCGTGAACGCCGGTGCATGAGTTTTCACCGCAGGCATACAGGTTCCCGATACTGGACCTGCTGCAGGTATCGACTCGGATGCCGCCGCAGAGATAATGGGCAGCGGGGACCACGGGCACAAGCTCGTTTGTTATATCGATGCCCACTGCTTTGCACCGTTCGTAAATATTGGGAAACCGTTTCCTGGTTTTTGGGGCGGGCATATGGGTTATATCCAGGTACACGCACGGTTCGCCGGTTTTTTTCATCTCCTTGTCGATTGCCTGGGCAACGACATCCCGGGGCGCAAGCGATTTCATCGGGTGATATGAGTCCATGAATCGCGTGCCCTTTCGGTTTTTTATGACTGCGCCGAACCCCCGCATTGCCTCGGAAATGAGAAAAGAGTCGGCTTTTTCATTATAGAGCATTGTCGGGTGGAACTGAATGAATTCCATATTGCGTATTTCAGCGCCTGCGCGCCACGCCATGGCAATCCCGTCACCGGTGGCGATCTCCGGATTGGTTGTGTGGCGATAGGATTTTCCCAGACCACCGGTTGCCAGGCAGGTAATTTTTGCCCTGAGCGGAAATATCCGGTTTTTCTTTGTATCCAGAACATAGGCGCCGTAGCATCTGTTCTTTTTCGGCGGTTTTTTCACCTGATGATTGGTGATAAGTTCAACTGCGTAATGGTCCTGGTACAGTGTTATATTCGAGAGGTGTGTGGCCAGTGAAAGCAGTGCCGATTCGACTTCTTGTCCTGTTAAGTCTTTTGCATGCACTATTCGATGAGCCGTATGGCCCCCCTCTCTCCCGAGGTCGAGGTGGGCGAATGCGCGTGACTCCGGGGAGCGGGTGAAATGTACTCCCCAGTCAAGCAATTCCTTGATCCGCTCAGGTCCTTCTTTGACAAGGATTTCAACAGCGTCACGGTTGCTCAGCCCTTTACCGGTGGCAAGCGTGTCGTCGATATGCTTGCTGAAATGGTCTGTGGGATCCAGCACGCAGGCGATACCGCCCTGAGCACGGTTACTGTTTGAATCGGTATCGCTTTTTTTGGTAATGATAACGACCTTGCCGTATTGCGAGGCATTGATTGCAAAATTGAGGCCGGCAATACCGCTGCCGATTACAAGAAAATCTGTTCGTTGAATGGTCATGTCGCATCAGCCTTACTGCTGTGCCGGTGGCTGTCAGCGGTTTGTTTCGTTTGCTTTTGTCCCCAGGTATCCTCCATGATGCCGGAGACCGAATTCTTTTTTCGAAATTTTTTTCTGTTCCATAAGCACGAGCGCAAGCGCGTCGCTGATCGCCAGCATTACAATGGTACTGGCAGTCGGCGTCAGGCCAAGCACACAGGGCTCGATTATTTCACCCATGTTGATAACCACCGGGCACAAATCATGAATTGAGGAATCCGGATGAGAGGTTATCCCGATCATTGCCGTTACACCGAGGTGATGGGCCAGTTCCAGCATCTCGAGGACTTCACGTGTTTTCCCGCTCGTAGAATAAGCAAGAACAGCATCACCCTCGCTCATC
>WJKA01000368.1 GCA_014729375.1 Chitinivibrionales bacterium | reverse complement strand
CCGCAAACCAGATCCAGTCGCCTTTCGGCCAGTCAACATACCCGGCCCCAACCGGCCATTCAAGAAGGTATTTTGTTTTGTAATCGGCCGAATTAAAGGGAATATCAGAGCGCACAATACAGATACAACGAACCCGCTGCGGATTATTCCCCCAGAATACAACATGCGTGCCATGCGTATTTATCTGCGGGCAGACGCCCTCTGCAAGCTTGAAAGAATCCGCCACAGCATTATCTTCTACCCTGACCGCGCGAATCAGCTTGCCGCCTTTCATCTCCATGACCCCGATACCGCTCAGTGCGAGGATATTATAACTGAAAAAGCCGATTATGAGGATTGGTACTATACGAACGGATCTCATGCCGCCCCCTTTCGTGGTATTTCCCTGCAGAATCGGGATTGGATCCTGTAGTGATGCGGCAACCCCTTCTCTGCAGGGCGTATTCCGGGTTCGATTGCAGGTTTGGAGGTCCCGTCAAATAAAACAGCCGTTTACAGTAATATATTTATAATTCGATAATAATTCCTCGAATATTAAACATGCCAATTAAATGGCTGTTGCATGCAATTATGCTCATTTACGGGATAAGCAGGCTCTGTGTTACCCGTGATGTGTTGCCGGTGATGCTGAGTAAATACATACCCGAAGACATCAGCGATGCCGGGATCGTTATCGAGCGCCTGGCTGCCGATTTATGCATAACCGTGCTGCCGTCAAGAGAGTGTACCGTGATAATTGCCTGCTGCTCATCAGGCAGTGCGATCGACAGGTCCGTACCGTTACTCATAATTGAAAAGGGCATGGTCCTGCTTTGCGCACTGTGCTGCTTGATTCCCGTAGCTCCCGGACGAGCATCGAGACACCAGTTCACCGGCGTCGATTTATAATACTCCGTAAACACAATCCACAGGGGATATTGCTCAAGATAATAGTCGTCCGAAGATTGCCCGCCTTTTTCCGGGACGATTATCTTCAGGGAAACAAGATTATCCTGCGAACTGGAAAAACTGACTCCCGGTACCCGGCTCAATTGTAATCCCGATTCCGCGTTAGGCCAGGCAAACATATTGCGATATTTTCCTGCATTTACATCGCTGCCGTCGTAAAAATATTCACTGACTTCCGAAGGATCGGTGGTCTCGGGCTCTTTATTATATTTTACTATATCCCGTGTAAGATGGCCGTAAAAAACACCTTTTGGCGCAGACTTGCCGATGATAAATTTCAGCGTCAGCGTGTCCCCCACATTGCAGGGAATAGCGGAATATTCATCAGGTTCGTATGCTTCATAGTCATTATCGTCAATATTGACCGGCGAGGGTTCGACATGTACGCCGACCCAGGCGTTTGAGCCGTTTTTTGATTTGACCCATTCGAAATCTTGTCCCCAGACACCGGACACAGAGAAAAATGCCACAACTGCAGCAAGGATGAGTGAAGTGATGTTTTTCATAGAGCCCCCCTGAAAAGATGTTAATAAAATGTAGAAATTAGAATCAGCTGAATGCTGACTTCGTAGTAATTTAGCCGCTCTAGGCAGAAAATGAAGGGTAAAAAACCTGAATTATTTTTATAGCTATTATTCGCTATTTTTAGCCGGATAATGCAGCAGTGCATCGTATTGCATCCATTATTGTACGTTGCTGCAGCGGGATATGCAGAATTAGAAATAATTATCGGTTATTCAGGTTAATTTCTTTCTATAGAAATATTCATTGATCCCCCTTATATTGTAGTTGAACCGGTATCCAAGGCAACTGGCCGGGAAATTTGTTATTTCATTTCATCCAATCGTGGGGTTTAGAATGCACGCAAAAGCCGGCTTTTTTTTACTTATTTTTATTCTTTGCAATGTATTACCTTGTTTTGCCGTTGACGGGCTCGGGGTAGCGGCACGCGGTGGAATCACGGCATACAGGATTGAAAACGACAGGACGGCAGAAACCTGGAGGCTCTTTGAGGGGGCTGGGAAAGGGACCGGCAGCGGGTCCCCGGTTATAAACACCCACGGATCGCACGTGGCGTTCTGGCGCCGTGATGAGCGCGGAGATATCCGTCACAGCTATATCTCAATTGTCCGGGCGGATATATCCATTGATCACCCGGACTGGGAAAAGAAAGATCTCTTTGATATCGAGTTTATTTATAACTGGGTCAATGATGTTCTCGTGGATGAGCGTCAGCAGGCATATATCACCGAAATAAGCTGGCCGCAGGGGGACTGGATCTGGTATGGCCATAACCATAACAGGGATATCTGGCGGGTCAATGTTCAAACCGGCGAGCGGCAGCATGTTGCGACGCTTCAATACAAGATGCTGCAGCTTATGTTCGGCGGATTGAACGGCGAGGTATATGTTCACGGAAGCGGCAAGGAAGAGGCTTTTGATAACCGGGCCATGTATGCAATGCCGGACCCGGCCTCGTCATCAATTCCTGTGGATATCCCCCACACCCGCAGCAATATGACCGGCGGCGGGTGAGGCCCCAATATTTCACCATCGGGTATGGTGATCGGCGGGACCGGCGGCTCGGGCCATAACGAACGAAACCTCTCCACAGTAGACCTTCAGACCATGCAGCGCGCATCGCTTGCAAAATACACCCATGATGACTGGAATAACTGGTGTACCGGTGATTGCTTTGATTACTGTGTCGAGTATAATAATGATCCCTGTTATCGCATCGAAACCGTGGGCGGCGGGCTTGCCACAGTTGTCAACTGGTCGGCAAATTCAGACAAATGGGAGTGCCTCTATTCCGGATGGACCCCCGGAGGACGGTTTGGCGAGTGGGGCATGAATCTCATTGTCACCAACCATGTAGATAAAAAATCGATAAATATTACGCAGATTCCCAAAGGCCAGGGCAGTGGTGAGGTCATGCAGGGGCATTTCTGGATCAGCTCGCCGGTTGAAGATATCGTTCCCGAGCTGGTAGAAGACTTGAACAATCGCGACACGTATAAAATTGCGGGTCTGGATGAAGGCGCGATGCCGCTGCGCAAAGTCGCGCGACAGGAAAATTTGTATTCCGCTTCGGTTCGATCAAGCGGTGAATCCGGCATACTCCTGTCAATACCCGGTACGGGAGTGAAAAAGGTCAAGGTATTCGATGCGCGGGGAATTCTTGTATCGGCAAAGCAGTTCAGTTCCTCCCTTGCGGTGCTGCCCCGGAATGAGCTGGTCTGTGGACCGCTTATTGTTTCCATAACGTGCGATCATCATGCGTCGGTTCATCGGATCATGGTTGCCCTGTAAGGGGTTCGAGTTGCTCGATTTTTCTACGTACGAATTCGGAAAACTGCATTTCCGCTTGTTTCTACGAAACTATCGAACAGACATCCTGCATTGACATATCGGGTGAAAGCGCGCGCAAAAAGCGTTCAACCGGAATCCAGTCAACACCGTCTCTGCGTTTTTTCTCTTTTCCGCGATACAGCAATACCAGGCGCGCCGGGGGATAATCCTGACCAAATGATCGAAGGCCCGAAGTGTCTTTTGCACGCGGATTCCGGGTGTTTTTCACTTCAAAGGCGAAAAAAGTGTTTTCGCCGTAAATAATAAAATCAACTTCAGACCCGCCGCGGGTCCGCCAGAAATATAGCTGTATCTCCTTGCCCGAATACTCTATCCACGCGCGCAGATGCTGCATGACAAGCGTTTCAAGCGCTGTTCCCCGAAGCGAAGCAGCGTCTTCCAGCGGCCCTTTCGTACGGATACCCTGGAAAACACCGCAGTCAAAAAAATAGAATTTTCTGCTGCGTATCAGCTCTCTTTTAGCTCTGTGCGAAAATACCGGTATCCGCACGGCAATGAGCAAATCTTCAAGTATCGAAACATATGAGTCTAGCGTATTGCGTTTCACTTCGCTGTCACGGGATATTTCTGAAAGATTCAATACCGAACCTTGCGAAAAGCTGATAATTTCCAAAAAACGGGTAAAATTGCCAATATTGCGTGTCAACCCCTCTTCTTTCACTTCCTCATTCAAGTACAGGTTGATATAGCTCCTTTGCGTCTCAAGCGGCGCAGACGATGTGAGGACCAGAGGCACCATGCCAAGCGTCAGCGCTTTATCGATATCAAAATCATTTCCCAATTCACTGGCCATGAATGGATGAAAGGTTTTCAGCAATGCCCTTCCTGCTAATAAATCAACGCCTTTCGCTTTTAATTTCCGGCTGCTCGAACCGGTTAAAATGAACAGAATATCTTTATGATCTTCAATGAAACTATGCAGATTTGATAATATGTCCGGCACTTTCTGCACTTCATCGATAATAAAGCACTCTTTTTGCGGATAATCATCCAGAATACGCAGCGCTCTTTCGGGAAAAGCCGAATAATACCTGAATGTTTCAGAATTAAGCATATCAATATATGCGGCATGCGGATATTTCTCTTTCAGCCAGGTCGATTTGCCGGTACCGCGTGGACCAAACAGGAATGATGTTGTATGAATTGTTTGAAGAAATCTTTTATATCGCATAGTGTTAAATAACATACCATTTAACGCGCAAATTTGTCAATTTTTTTACCTGAACAAAAAAAAATGCTCGACATTTTCCATGTTAATCAAAAATATTTGGGTTTCAGTTGGGGTGGGCTGAAGAGGTAATGAATTAATACAATAACAAAATATTGCTCACATGTCCCTTGCGGTGATCAGGGAACAACCGTCCACCATACCATGAATGTGCCCGGCAGGGAAAAAAAGTGCGCATGCCGTATCGATATCGAGGGCATGCGCAGGTTGATTCAACTGTATTTATCTCATGTAACTCGTCGCATCTTTCCAGAAGCTGATTTTTTTCACGAAATGGCCGGCCTTGCTCTGCACTG
>WJKA01000367.1 GCA_014729375.1 Chitinivibrionales bacterium | reverse complement strand
GATGAACAATTTGATGCTGATGATGTCCTGCGCGACATGGATGAAAAATTTGCTGATGACGATCTTTCTCTGGAAGATGACATGAGGGAACTCGATTTCGGCAACATGCACAACGAAAATGCAAATTTCCGTGAAATGACAAGTGACATCGACAATGCAGAGGATCTCTGGGAATAGTCGTATCGCCTGATATTATTTTATCTGAATGTCATGTGAAGCAGCGTATTTTGTCTCTGATGCACACCTGGGGATTTGCATACCAAAGCACGAACAGCGTGAAAAGCACCTGCTTGCCTTCCTGAATGAAATATCCTCCTCTGCATCTCATCTTTTCATACTCGGCGACCTTTTCGATTTCTGGATAGAATATAAATTCGCAATCCGTCCCGACTACTTTCCCGTACTTAACGTATTAAAAAATCTTGCGGACCGTGGAATCGAAATCCACTATATTGCCGGAAACCACGATTTTGCACTCGGATCGTTTCTTGAAACAAAAATCGGCGTCCATATTCATACCGACACCTTTGAAACCCGGATTCAGGACAGAAAGATATATCTGTTTCACGGTGACGGCCTTTTGCGGGATGACAGCGCGTATCGTTTCCTGCGGAAAATCCTCCGAAACAAAACCAACCAGCGTCTCTACAAATTGCTGCACCCGAATCTGGGTATCCCGTTTGCCGCATTTTTCTCCGGCAACAGCAGAAAGCTGCTGTCCCTGCGTATCAACCGCGATAAGCTGCAGGAATACCATGATCATGCGAAACACATCCTTGACAAAGGAAACGACATCGTTTTTTTCGGGCATACCCATTGCCCGGAACTGGTCAGGTGGGGGAATAAATATTACTGCAATACTGGCGAGTGGATCCGGAAATATACCTATGCAAAACTCGAAAATGGAGCACTCAGTTCATGGCAATACCTGCCCGGCAAACCGCCGGCCCGGTTGAATGAAACTGCAAATCCCGGGTAGTAGCCGTCACCAGGCACCGGGACATACTATTCATTATTTTTGCTTTTTACTCTCCTGTACCCGGATTGCATAAAAACTTCTTCAGCTCATCCCACGTTTCTTCGAGCCCTTGCGAAATCACCTTGGTTTCACCAACGACCGGCATGAAATTTGTATCGCCGCTCCACCGGGGTACAATATGCATGTGGATATGCTGATCAATACCCGCACCGGCCACTCGTCCCTGATTCAGGCCGATATTGAATCCGTCGGGATGAAAAGCCTGTGTCAGCGCCTCTTTACATTTGCAAACAAGCTTCCACATTTCTGCAGATGTTTCATCCGGCAGCGCCAGCATATCCGCGGTATGCATGTACGGAACAACCATCATATGACCGTTGTTGTACGGATATAAATTCAAAATGACAAAACTCACTTTCCCCCTGTAAAGAACAAGCGCTTTCCGGTCATCATCCATCTTCGGAGCTTCACAAAAAACACAAGTATTCTCATCGTGACCAATGCCTTTGATATAGGTCATTCTCCACGGGGCCCAGAGCCGTTCCGGATTCATTATTCGGTCCTTTCGTTGTTTCCATATCACATGATTCAAGAAAAATATATTGTATCACCCGGCGGCTGTTTTTCTTTTATTCTCCGGATAAGTATTTTGTTTGGCTGCCGCGGCCGGCCGGCATACGCGATGCGGGTGCATGCAGGCGGCAGGGCCAATGCGCAAACTATTGAGGAGTACATGGGCGCAACCGAATACTCTGTTGACTTTTGTAAAACCCTGAAAGATCGAATACAGGAAGCCTCGGTATATCGTCCGGTCCGGGTCGGTCGATATGATGCCGGCGATGAACTTCGATACGATGTATGGCCCGTTGCGGCTTCGGAGAATACTGAGCAGGTACGGGTTCGCCTTGCCGTGGAAAAATTTGTCGGCGGAGGATTTGCCGGGCAGGTGTACAGGGCCGGGGTTGTGACAGTGGAGAATGGAGCGGTCCCGGGATTGGACGAAGGCTCCACTTGCGCGGTAAAGATTCTGATTCCACCCTCACGATTTTCGATCCTTTTCCGCAACCTGCTTTACTGGATAGGGTTTCAGGGCCCGTTTCAGCTCCAGTGCAACCCGACGGCGGCGCGCGCGGGCGCGTTATGGCAGAAAATGATCCGTCGCGCCGCACTCGTTCGTTTTGGTACCGAAGATGCAGTCAACGATGTTCACGCGACTTTTATCGACAGGGACCTGGGATCGTGCGGGGAATTGAGCTCCTGGGTTGACGGCCGCACCTGGCGTCTTGAAGTTGATGATCACATGGATGTGCTTCGCCGGTGGAGCAGGGGAGAAAAAATCGATGGAACAATACTTGGTTCTCCGGAATTTCGCGCCAAAAAAAAATTCATGCACGATTTTGTCGCATTGCTCAACGACACAGGCGCCTGGGAATTTGCGCGGCAATATGAATGGTCCACCTGCAAAAGCCAGCCCAACTGCCTGAAACGGACGGCTACAGAACACTCCCCTTCCGAAGGCCTGGTTGCCGTGGACTTCAGGGCCGGCCTCGCACTTCTTCCGTTTCTTCCCATGAGCCCCGGCGATATACTCCTTATTCTGAAAGGAATCATGCGGGGAAGCCTTGTCCAGTTCGACCGGGGAAGTATTGCGCGGCTTGAATCGTTTGTTAACTCCCACAGCCCTGTTTTTCACGACCTGTTTCCCCTGATGGAAAACCTCAAGCGCGCTGAGGACACCTACCGGAACTCAGTACCCGACATCACGCATAACCATGTGCGATTGCTTTACAGCACAAAACTCTGGAAAACAATTATGTCGAGCGCTGTTACCGGATGGCTCGTGCGGAATATCATTGATGAACCTCATGAACAGTCCCTGCGAAAATCACCGGCCGCATCGGTTCTGTTCTCCCTTATCGGATTTGTCCCGTTTCTCGGCCCGTTTTTCCGGAAATTATGGGCTCATTCAGGATGGCGCCGCCACTATGTAGCATTGTTCACTACGAATGGAAGTTATCTTCGGCGCACGCTGGATGTAAAAATGTGTGAGAAAGCACTTACCTGGTATCGCGCCAACCGGGTTACCGAACAGGATGCACAAAAAATCTCAACATCTTTTATATCATTCCTGCTGCATCTGCCTTTTTCGATGCTTCCGCCGGGAATGCACAAATTCTTTACTAATTACGACTATTTCAAAGAACGGCTCGATTTCATTGTCCGGAGACCGGTACGGCTGTATTTCAATGCAGAACAGCGGGAACAATGGCTGCGCGACATGGTTAAAGACGGCCAGGATAAACATATTATCAGTCCCGAAGATGCAGAAATCATATATTCGAAAATCAAAGAACCGTTTATACAAAAATATCTGAAAAGCCTTGCCGTGCATGTCTGCACGCTTCCGGTCACCCAGGTTGTATCGGTGCTGGTTGCGCTGATTGTGTGGCTTCAGCACCCGGAATGGTCCCGCACCCAAGCGCTGGCAGCCTCCGCGGCTATTATTGCCGCATTCCAGATCGTTCCGATTTCTCCCGGGTCATTAACACGCGGGCTTTATGTTCTGTATCTTGTCATAAAAGAAAGAAATTTCAAAGATTATAACATTGCCGTGTTTCTGGGCTTTTTCAAGTATGTTGGCTACCTGGCTTTCCCCATACAGATGACCTACCGGTATCCGGTGCTTGCCCGGTTCATGGCCGCGCACTGGGCCACCGATGCAGTTCATGTGGTACCGGTATTCGGAGAAAGCGGTGCGCTGCTTGAGCACTGGGTTTTTGGCCTTTTTTACAACTGGCCCCTGACAATTCAGCGCCGGATAAAAAACAGGATGCAGGTACTGAAACAAAAGAAACCGCGATACTGGCACGCAGTTGCCATTCCGGCCTGTGCCGCCTGTATTTTCGGACTGGCGGACTATCTATTTATCCAGCGCCTCGGAACACTTCCCTCCCTCAAGCAAATCGCACCGCTGGCAATCCTGCTCCCGTTTATCACTGGTTCGTGCAGTACCATGTTTGCCGGCGGCGCGGCGTTGTGGCGTCGAATTGTCGTCTCCGCGGCAGGTGGCGCGGCACTGGGAATTTTCTATACAGGCATAAGCACGGCGCTGGATTCAAACGCCGTGGCCGATCCCGCAGCCATTGTCTCCACTGGAGTCTGGCGAATATTCATATTTACCATATTATCAACAATCGGCGCGCTGTTTACCGAGCTGATGCTGCCGGACCCGCTGCTCAAACAACACCTCCGCACAGACAGTACAGATATGCGGTGAATTCACAAGCCGATTGACGGGAAATTGCATAAAGAAAGCACGAAAGTGCGTTGTACCCGGTGGATGCTTAAAAGATCAGTGCAGCATGCAAATAATTGCATGCTACGCCGGGATTAATGAATGCTGCTGTTTCTCCAATCGGTTACAGACCAAAAGAAACGCCCCCGTTAAAGAGCAGACCGTAACCTTTTAATCCCGCATCTTCATTGAAATCGCCGAACGGAATCATGAATTTGCCGTCAACATAAAATCCCAGCGGTATAACCGGCAGTTTTATCATAATTCCGGCATCGATGTGCATGCCGAATTTCGGAACAGTAAGCCCTTCGATAATTTTCTCGACAATGGGTTTCAATGCCTGCGAATCGCGGTTCAAAGCTGAGGCAAGCTGGTTAATATCTCCGTTGGACTCTTCAATAATATCCTTGAGAACGTCTTCAACCATCTCCTGGTCGAGTACCGGTGTGGCAAAATGTACGCTTGGACCGCCGCCTGCATAAATTCTGAAGATTTTCATTTTATCAGGCACCGCGATAATGTT
>WJKA01000001.1 GCA_014729375.1 Chitinivibrionales bacterium | reverse complement strand
TCAGACATTATTGCAAGCTCCTCTTAGCCCTTGATAGCCCCGGATGAAAGGCCTTTGACAAACAAGCGCATAGTAAAAATAAATATCAGAACCAGCGGTATCGATGATATCGTATACCCGGCCATCATCTGGCCCCACAATTTCACGTATTCTCCATCAAGCTTAACCAGGCCGGCCGCAAGTGTCAAAAGCGAGTCATCACGAATAAGCACCATGGGAAGAATAAAATCATTCCAAACGGCGATAAACTGCAAAATAGCCAGTGTAGAAACAATTGAACCGGACATGGGAATGACAATATTCCATATCTGCCCCAGCGGGCCCGCCCCGTCAATCTCCGCAGCATCAAAAAGATCCTGCGGAATGTCTTCAATAAACTGCCGCAGCACGTATATCTGAATCACCTGGCCAACAACCACCCCCATAATAATCAGTGCAAAAAGGGAGTTAAGCAGATTCAGCCGCTTTATTATCATGAAAAGCGGAATCAGGTTTGCCACCGTCGGCATAAGCATCAGAATAAGAAAAAAATACCAGAACACATTATGGAACGGCATTCTGTACCGTGCGAAAAAATATGCAGCGGGAATCGTAAAACAAAATGAAAGCGATACGGCAGATATTGCAACGAAAATAGTATTGAAAATATAATTCTTGACAATATTCCATCCGATCGCCCAGTTTTCAAAATGCAAAGGAAATGTCCATCCGAACTGGTTCTGCATAAACTGGCTGTTGGTTTTGAAACTGATAACAAGCATCACATACATCGGCACAAACGCCAACGCAAGCACCAGAATAATAAAAGCGTGCTTCGGAGATTCTTTCAATTTTTCATTCTTCATGCTGCAGCCCTGATTCCCTTTATTTGTCGACTCGTACAAACCGGTTGTTGAACTCGGTCAGGATGAGGATGAAAAAGAACAGTAATATGCCGATAGCGCAAGCATATCCTACCCGCTGATAGGCGAATGCATTGACATACATATACAAGCCGGGCACCAGTGCAATGCCGTTCGGCCCCCCTTCAACGCCGAACAGGACCAGCATCAGACCATATGATTTAAGGGTGCTGATTACAAGCATGACAATATTGATCCGTACTTGTGTCATAATAAGCGGAAATTCTATATACCAGAATTTACCCAGCCATCCGATCCCGTCAATCTCCGCAGCTTCATACACGCTCTTGTCGATTGCCTGAAGACCGGCAAGATATATGAGTACGCCCACGACCCCCACCCAGGGAAACCCCCAGATTATCAGTGCGGGAACAACGAGCTTTTCATTGCCGAGCCATACCGGATTCGATCCCTCGATAAACACGCCCCAATCAAAAATGCCGTCGATCCACTGAAGAACATCCATCATTCCCGTTCCATTAAGAACGGCATTCAGCAGGCCGGTATTGGGGTCATAGAAAAATTTCCACACCAGAAGATAGACCATCCAGGGAATGATCATGGGGACGACAAAAAGAACTTTATAGATGTATGCCGACTGGTCGCTTTTCAGACGGTTGATCACCACGGCAGTAATTACCGAAGGGATCATTTTTACAACATTTGCGGTAACAAGAACAAATATAATAATAAAACCGCGACCAAGAATGGGGTCCCTGAACGCTTCAGCATAATTCCGAAACGCTACAAACTCCTTTATGTAATCGCCATTCCAGCGAAAAAAGGAATGATAGATACCGCTGACAGCCGGGAAATATGAAAAGACAGCTACCAGAATAACACTTGGAATAATAAGCAAATATAAATACCAGTAGAGAGGGATTCGCGAGATCGGTATTTTTTTTGCGGTAGCCATACTATTTATTCCTGTCGTTTTCGGGAAAATTCGGAAATGTATTCATAAAGATAGAATAATGAACGGTCTCTTTTACCGAGCCTACCCGCTCGTTGTCAACATTTTTCGTTATATTTAAAAAGTCGTAACTCGTTCCCTGCAGTTTTGCCCAGAATGAAGAAAATGCTTCATTTTTATACTTCAGGCGCTGAATCATCTTTTTTTCCATTTTCGGATCATCGTTATATTTCAATAAAAGTGAGACATCGGATAAATCGTGACTTGCAGGAACAAGACTGCTTTTAAAATTGTTAACATGCCCCAGGAAATCTTTCATGGCATAATCCGGAAAGCGCTCTTTGAATTTAGCCAGATATTCCGAATATTCGATATCGCCGCTCTGTAGTTGCCAGGCAAGCTGCCCTTCCATTGCCTGGGTCTGTTTTCCGGCATATTTGGGGCCTTTTCCTGTTGGAAGGCCTCGATAATCCGGTTCAAACGGCTCAATAAAATCAATATTTTCGGTACCTTTAATTGCACAAAGCCAGCCGGCCCTCTTGCAGAATTCTTCAGCAATCTCCTGTGAAGAATAAAATTTCAAGAAATCAAGCGCAACATCAGGATATTTCGAAAACCGGCACAATCCAAATGGAACATTGTTACCTTTCCGGGATTCGGCACTTTTCATTCTTACATATTTGCCATACTTGGGATGGTCTCGTGAAACACGAATAAAATCAGTAAATCCTATCTCAAAACCCGCGTCTTTTGATTGCAGCACAAGGGTATTGGCATCCCAGGAACCGGCTGCGATCATAAGAGATTTTTGTTGTATAAATGAAAAAGCAGCATCCATCCTGCCTTTTGCCATAAATCCCGGTTCGAAATATTGTGCAATCTCATTGGCAATAACATACCCTATCGAATCTTCCTTTGTACCAAAACTGGTCTTCTTCTCCATCCAGCTCAAAAAGGCTTCATATCCGATATCTTCTTCATAATCGAAATTGCGATCAATTTTCTGGGCGATATTCTCGACTCCGACCGAACTGGCCAGACGGCTCATTACTTTCTGACCCTGATAGCGGGATGATGCAATAGGAAAGATATTTTCCCCGGTTTTTTCGGAATATTTTTTAACCGCTTCACAAAGGTCTATCAACTCTCGAAAATTTTTCGGTGGTTTCCTCTCTCCGGTAATTTTCTTTAAAAGCGTCTTATTATACGCCATGCGCTGAGAAACAGCGCTCACTCCGATAGAATAATAATCCAGATTGTTTTCATCCCAGTTGAACTCGAGGACATGCTTGAATGTATATATCCAGGGAACTTCTTTTAATTCATTATCTGCATTATATGGATTCGGCTTGAAAACTTCTTCGGAAAGTGGATAAAAAAACCGGGCATTGACATTTTCTCCCGTACCCTTGAACCGCCCGAGTTGTATCAGGTCGGGCGCAGTACCGCCGATAAGCTGGGTGGTCATAAACTGCTTATACGTACGATCGTTGATTGCGAGCTGAATAACCTTACAATCCGGATGCATTTTTTCGTATTTCTTAATCACATAATCAAATGCTTCCCGAAATCCTGCTTCAAGCTGCCAGTGACTGATCCGGATTACTTTTTTGCCGCTCCCCTCCAATTTTTGCTTGACAGTAAAGGTGTTATACAGCGCACTTGCATATGCAATAGCGATAACAGCCAGGCCAACGCCGCTTACCAGCCGGGAGCCTCCGCCTTTAGGCTTTTTATTCATCGGAAGTCTCCTCCTGTTCAGCCGCAATCATTTCCAAATCTTCAGAAACAATGTCTTCTCCGGGGATTTCACCGCCGAGCGCCTTGAGCCGGAGTTGACTGAAATAAAGACGGTTATCGCTTTCGTATTCTCTGGCAAGCTTCTGATAATATGTAATCGCAGTTGCCGTATCCCCTAAAACTTCTTCCGACATTCGTGCAATCTGGTATACAACAGCAGACTTGTATCTGACATTCATCACCCCAATGCTGTCCCAGGCAATCAAATAGCTTCGTGCATGCTCATATTCTTTAAGGTCGAGAGCAAGATTAGCGCACAGCCCCATCATTGTGCCTGCAAGTGGGTTCTCCGGGTATCTGGTACAATACTTTTGCAAAAAATTAATAGCATCCATGAAATAGTTGTAATCATGAACATACGATTTAATATATGCCATTTCCAGGGCCGCTTCATGAGCCTCAATCGAGCCGGGATTATCGGTAAGGATTTTTTCGAAATGTTTTTTTGCGGATGCAATGTCCGGTTTGCGCAAAGCCATATACGCTCTTCCCATTAACAGATTGAGATTGGGAGAAACGGCATGTGACGGCCCAACGTCCTGAAGGATTTCTTCATACATTCCAATGGCTTTACCAGGCCTTCCACCGGGGATTTTGAAATGAACTATCATCGCCTCGCCGATTTTTGCCTGAATCACATCATCCGGGATATCGCTTTCATCAATTATCTGCGAGAAAATCTGGTCGGCCCTGTGCCAGTTCTGATAATTGTACTCTCTCCACGCCTCTTGAAGCAGGCTTTCGGCTTGAAGCGGCAAAACTGCAGAAAATAATAAAGCAACAATTAAAACAGGCCTGAGTACTGGATGCATTGGCATATGTCTATTCTTTGAATACTATAAAAGTAAGTCATGAAAATAAATATTGTCGGTTTTTTGCCGCAATTCAATGCCAGATTTATTTCTGCTGCCCGGTTTCGTAATTTTCACTTTCCGTAATTGATTCCAGTTTCTTCCTGTTCCTGAACCGGGTTACAAAAACGGCAATAATAAACAATACAATAATCCCGAACCAGACCAGATATGTATCGGCAAAAACAAACAGCAGGGAGTATCGCTTGTGAAGGTCTTCCCGGGCAAGGCGCGCAAATTCCTTCCGGGTCAATCCAAGCGTATCGTGAACTCCTTTCCAGAAATCCTGATGTTGTTTTGCGGAAACAAGAATTTCCGGAATAATGTCAATGTCATAGGTACGGATCAGGAGCTGTACAGCCTGCCTGCTCTGGCAATATGCAAGATTTGCACGGCTGCGGGTAAAAAGGTTAACCGAATCGATATCAGCGAGCGCAACCAGATTCCGGATAAATAGTGCCCATGAGATTATTACATGCTCATTAATTGCCAGATCCCCCGACAAGGAAAGCGCAACGCCTTCATGAAACCACCGGGGAATATGCAACGAGGGATACGCTCTGTTGAGCACGATATGTACCATCTCATGAAATGCAACCTGAATAAAACTTTGATTAAGAAAGGGGTCTTTATCGACAGGGATAATGATTAAATCAGTGCCGACTGCTCCTCCTCCTCCCCATTCGGGCAAGAGCGGTCGTACTCCGGATACCTCGCGGCTTTTGTAAAACCTGATTGTCAGCGGAGTGCGATCAATCTTTCTGCCCGGAGCAAGACGGGAATAAATTTCCGCATAGTCTGCCTGGAGCTCCCATTTGTTTATTGTTACCGGAGAAGGACCCTCAATGGTTACAAATCCCGCAAACAAATGAACAGTGAGACAAACAAGCAACAGGAGATGTTTCTGGTAAATCATAGGAATGTTCCGGTAAACACTTTTTCCGGCAAAGGGAATATAACTATTGATATCTCTGTACTGTATTATTATCTTAAATATAGAACGTACCATTGCAAATTTAAATGAAAGGCACCGCCATGAAAAACTTCCGACATATCTGTTCTGTTGCACCATGTATACTCTGCTTTTTTGCTGCATGCAGTTTTCTCAATAACGAACAGGGGATAAACTTTATAACCGAAACACTCCGGCCAGAGAAAAACCCGACTCCCGGTCAATCCCGGGAACCGGGCAATCCGGAAACCGGCCTTGTGGCCTGCTGGTCTTTTAATGAGTCCTCCAATACGATTGCGGCAGATTGTTCCGGAAATAATCATACCGGTACAATTCTCAATGCCATTTCTGTGGAGGGCATCGACAGCAATGCACTCAGCTTTGCCGGACATGGGAGCGGTGTTGATGTTGCCGATCATGAGGCACTGGCTTTGACCGGTGACTTTTCGATTTCCGCATGGATTAACATAGCTGGACTCAAGGCTCCTCACAGCATTGTAGTGTTCCGGGGCGATTCACGGCCGGGGCTCGATCCGTATTTGATTACCGTGCTTTCAAACGGAATGATCCAGTTTCAGATACAGGATGTAACCGACGCCAGCAACCGGGTTAAGGCTGAAATTGACACAGGCCGGTTTGTTCATGTCTGCGCGGTTCATGACACTGAGAAGGCTTTGCTGAAGCTTTACCTTGACGGCGAACTGGCCGGAACCACTCCTGCAACAATCCGCCCGCTGGCAGACCTCGATTCCGGATCGCGTCCCGGTCTGGGGATCGGTCACCATGCCATGCGCACCGGTAACGATTACGGCTTTACCGGCATCGTTGACGAGGTGAGGATTTATAGCCGGGTACTGGATACAAATGAAATCGCAATGCTTGCAATGCTATAAGACTTTCTTTACTTTGACGCCGGCGACATATAGCGTGTTTCAAGCTTTTCAATGCGATCAAGAAGGGATTTTTATCGACAGGCGCCTTTGTCATCCAATTGTGTGCACTAACATTTTTTCAATAATCATTCCATCAATTTCTCAAGGTCATCACCGCCGGACAGGGGAGAAACAGCGCCCTCATCGATATGAAGATCATCTCTTTTGTCAATGTGATCAATAGCGCCGTCACGGATCCACATCACCCGGTCGGAGTTGGCCAGCATTTTGTGATCGTGAGTTGCCGTGATAATGGTGACCCCCTGCTCAAGAGAAAGCTGTTTCAGGATACCGATAATATCTGCGCCGGTTTTAAAATCGAGATTTGCAGTGGGCTCGTCGGCGAGAATTATTGAAGGCTCATTGACCAGTGCGCGCGCAATGGCGATCCGCTGCTGCTGTCCCCCTGAAACTTCATCCGGCCGATGATTGAGCCGGTGGCCGAGACCGACTTTTTCCAGCGCGGCTTTCGCAGCCTCATCGGCATCACGATCGCTTGCACCAGTGTACACATGCGCCAGTGCGACATTCTTCTGCGCTGTCAGAGACGGTATCAGATTATAGGATTGAAAAATATAGCCGATATAATTGCAGCGTACATACGCAAGCTGCCTGCTGCTCAACGAAGTAAGGTCCAGCGAACCGATCGTTACCCGGCCGCTGGTGGGTTTGTCAAGTGCACCAATCATATTGAACAACGTGGTTTTTCCCGACCCCGACGGCCCCATGATTGAAAGATATTCTCCTGAGTAAATTTTACATGAGATATCACGCAGCGCATGAACAACTTCCCCGCGCATGCGAAATGTTTTGCTGACATGCTCGACTCCGATCAGCTTTTCGTTGCAGGCAAGTGTATGGTGCTGAATGTTTTTCATATGCAACTGTTTCCTTTTAAAACGGCAGCTTGATCACGCTTTTTATCAAAAAGTTCACACCGATACAGAGCGTTGTCACCAGTCCCATGCCGCAACTGAATCCGGCCATGATTACCGGTATGTACTGCCCCCACTTGAGCC
>WJKA01000366.1 GCA_014729375.1 Chitinivibrionales bacterium | reverse complement strand
GTGATATACGATTCCCTGACACATACCGGCGCTTTCAACTCGATCGTGCCACTCACCTTGAAGATGACAATACGCGGTCCTGCCTGCTCGCATGCCCACCTGAATGTCCCGGGGATGGTGTCCTCCTCCGAAGGGTCGTAATCTTCCAGACTCGTTACAGCAAGAATTTTTCCGCCCCTGCCGCCTTGCGCATATTTCCCGAATCCTTCAGCACCGGGGAATGCAGGAATCTTCTGCGCTGAATGGACCACATTAAAAAGGGCCAGAAGACCGGTACAAATCAAAAACCCCTGTTTCAATGGAACCTCCCGCCTTTGCTTTAAATAGGATCGCCTGCTCAAATTACAAAAAAGCTCTATCCTGATGTCTGTCGATGAATTCAGCACGGGGCTGCAGTGAATTGCGCCCTGTAAAATTAATAAAATAACGGATAGTATTTAAAAAACAATGAAATTAGGAGCTACATTATAACATTCAACAATGCGCTCTTGTAACAATTGTACATTATCTTCCCGGAGTCTGTCTGGAATTGCTCAGTTTGTTGCTGCTTTTCTTCATTTTCATGTGTGCCCGCTTGTTTGCCCTGTCACACGCATGCTCAAGGATAGCCCGTACCAGCGGCTCAGGCTTATCGATAGTACGCATCGCCATATCCGGATTTGAATCCACCTGAAACAGAGCATCGACCAGGGGAATTATCCGCGGACGGTTTCCGGTCAGCGATGCCCATGCATAGGTAATTGATTCGCAGAGACGAACAGTTACCGGAAGGCGTTTTATCTGTCGATCAAAGGGGTCCCGGCACAGTTCTTTTGGAGTAAGCACCGAGTATTCTCTGCAGCGTGAGGGACGTACTCTATGTATACTGCAGGAGCCGTTTTCAAGGAACGGGCATTCGATATTCTGTTCGAAATATTCCCGGTTGACTTCCAGTATTTCTTCATCGGAGGCCGTGCACATGTATAAATTCGTCATTTTTTCAAGTACTCCGCTCCGTGCAAGTTTTTGACGGGCCCCGGTAAACCGTGCGATTATTTCCTTTTTTTTATCCTTTGGCAATGAATTGACAATTTCGGCAATATGCGCGGCCTCAGGAGGTGAAAGAGGGACCATCTGACGACAGCACGCGCCGCACGATGGGCCGCAGGCAATTTTTTTTCCGAATTGAGCAGCAATCCCTTCACCCAGCTCATTGACTTCATCACAAAACCGGAGCAGCTTGCGTACCACATGATGCAGCTTGACCGGGCCCGGTTTCAGGTCGACCTTGTACGCAAGAAGACCTTCGGGAAGGTCCAGTTCGATTGTTACTTTTTTTAAGGATGGCACGTCGTGTTGCCTGGTCAATCTAACGTGTTGAATTTCAAGGACCTTAAGACGTTTCCTGTCGCCGGGGCACTGTTGTGCGCCAGAAACCGAAAACGTATCCCTGTCGGGTTTCGGAAATTAAAACAATTTTACCGGATTACATCAACGAATATTTTTGCACGGTTGCCAAACATGTTGCCGGCCATTTTTACCTGAGCAACAGGTATCGCTTTTTTTGGGTAATTACATAATTATAAATTAGTTTTGGCCGGGGGCATGGTCAATAGAATACAGGGTTGCAGGCTGGATGCCCGATACACCTTGACTACACACTGTCAAATATAATCCTGAATTCCGCAGTTGAATCGTGGCAATCTGTATAAGCTCTTGCGCCATCTATCCTTGCAAAAATCCTCAATCTGCCTCCCCGGGCACACCTGCCTGCCTCTGCCCTTAGCCGGGCTACGGCGATGGCGGGCGTTTTTCGCAATGCTATCTGACGCAATATCTTACGCATCGTTTCCACGCCCAACTGCGGAAATCAGGATAATGAATTCCGTCCTTTTTCCACTGCTTACATAAAGCCAAATACAAATTACATCATATGCAAATATTTCATGGTGTTAAAATTTGTTGAATTTTTTATTATAAGACATGAGAGTTGAAGCTTTTGCACCTGAAAGACTGTGCACGGCAAACAGCCGGCAAAAATCTGTTACTGAACCACTTAGCAAAGGGGGGCCTTAATGCCGTACATAATTAACAATATGCTTCACTATATCTGCAGGAGTCACATAATATTGGTTATTGCAGTTGCTCTGATGTGGAACGGGCTTCTATCATTTTTTCGCAAAAGGGGCACTATGAGATCAATTTCAAGCAAAGCATGCCGGATAAAAAGATATGCCGGGTGTATTGGACTGCTTCTCTCTCTATGGAACTACTCTTCCGGCGCAACGTATTATGTCGCCCCGAACGGGAACGATAATAATGCCGGAACAGAGTCGGCGCCTTTCCAGACGCTGACAAAAGCCCGCGACTATCTCCGGTCAATTGGTCCTGCAGGCAATACGGTGATTGTCCGGGGAGGGGATTATTTCCTCAGTGAGCCGCTTGCGCTCAATGAGCAGGACGGCGGCACCGAACAGGCGCCGGTGATCTGGAAAAGCTATCCCGATGAAGAACCGCGGATTTTCGGCGGCACGAAGATTACCGGATGGCAATTGTCTCAAGGGAATATCTACCGCGCGAAGCTGGAACTGCCCTCTTCGGTGAACATTGACACTATGGGATGGACCCTGTCGGAAAACGGCCGTCGCTCGCCGCCTGCCAGGAACCCGAACGTGTTCACCGGCAAGTGGCATGGTTTTTTCAGTTCGCGTGGAGATATGAGAAAGAGAGAAGTCATCTACGACGCCGCGCTGTTTCCATCAGACTGGCAGGATGACTACCATTGCAGGGATTTAAAGGGTGCGACCGGCTGGTTTTCCCAGCTATGGCCGGTCAAAAATGTCGATTTTACCAACCGTCAGATTTTTCACGATCCGGATATCAAAGATGCGCGGGAGGGACATTTTATCGAAGGCGCTGTTGAATTTATCGACCTTCCCGGAGAATGGGCCATTGCCGCCGACGGCTATGTTTACTACTGGCCGAAAAAAACACCAATCGAATCCCAGACGATCGTTTTAGGCCATATCCTCCGGATCATCGAGCTCAAAGGCGCAAGCGGTCAGCAACCGCTGCTCTATTTGACGATTGATGGATTGACAATATCGACATCGGACTGCACCTACCGGGGGCTTTCCAACAAGCAGACGCCCAGCGATCTCTCCGACGGCACCACGGCAAATTGTGACAGTGACTACTCGCGACACGGCGCAATTCATCTGGAAAACGCCGAGCATGTCACGATCACCAACTGTAAAGTGCTCAACGCAGGGGTTATGGGAATCATGGTCAACTATCATGCGAAATACAATCGCATTTACGGCAACTGGATCGAAGGGGTCAATTATCATGGAGTCTGCCTTGAGTCCTACTGCGGCGAAACCGGACCCTGGGAGTATATCAACTGCTATAACACCGTCCAGAACAATTACATTTACCGCACCGGGCGGTCGTGGAGCAATGGCGCAGGCATCTACCTTCACCAAAGCGGGAACAACCTGATCGCGCAGAATGAAGTGCGGGAAATGCCTCGGTACGGAATTACCATGAAAGGGATCATGTGGCTCTACGGCCCGCCAGGTGCAGGCGGCATGCGCGGCGATTTCTGCTCAAACGATGTGCAATGCGGCGAGGACCATATTTTTGTAAAGAGAAACGTGATCAGGCACAATGATATTTCCCATGTAATCCACAGCACCAATGATTGCGGCGGCTTTGAATGCTGGAATATCGGTCCCTATGACAGCGTATTTCAGAACCTCGTGCATGACGTTTACCATCTGGCGATTGATGTCCGGTGTTATAAATTTCCTGAAGATCCTGCAGCGGCAGGATCAGACTTCCGTACGCAAGGCCTCTCACACCGTCACGGTATCTACCCCGACGGCGCCGGGAGACCAACACTCTATACCCAGGGAAATGTCAACTACAATATCGTGTCCGGCGCTCAAACCGAGGCGTATGGGCAAAAGTATACGATCTCTCGTTCTGCAGCGAAAGTGGTTGCGCAGCAGCACGGCATGGAATGGGACCAGGTCGGCTTGCAAAGCGATTTCAAATGGTACGGCCTGACGCCCGGGACCGATGCACTGGAAGAAGAAGTCGAATTTCCCGAAGAAATGGTACATGATCCCGAGTATATCGGCGAATATATGAAACGGTTCAACAATGGCAGCGGATTGACCGCTACCTATTTCAGCGATGCCAATTTCGGGACGCAGACTGAGACCGTTATCGACCCGCTTATTGTAAAAAACTGGCTTGCCGAATCACCTACCGGCACTGATCAGTGGTCGGTTCGCTGGGAAGGCTATGTTGTCCCGATAAAAACCGAGCAACATCGTTTCGGTTGTGTGACCGACAAAGATGCACACTGTCAAATCTGGATTAACGGCAAACTGGTTCTCGATGACAACTCCTGGCGTACCCAGCCGGGCGATAAAATCCGTGTCATGGACTCGCTGACCGACACGCTCGAAATGTACTCATACGTGCCGATAAAGATCGAGTTGACCAGCACGGAGCGACAAGGCTATTTCAAACTGGAATACTACGGAAGGACATCATTGCCGAGCATGCCCGTTATGACAACCCAGCTTTACCCGAAAGATCATGATATCAGTCAGCCGCCGGAAATGTATGGCGGAGGAGCTGCTGTTGCACAGAAAAACCCGGTGTCCGGGCTTGTCGAGTTGGCTCCTAAGGTGGTGATTGCCGGTAAAAGGATCAACCTTGCTTTCAGTAAAACCGTGCCGCATACTGCAAGGCTTATAGGAATAAACGGAGCGGTGATACGGTCTATGAATCTGCAGGGGCAAAAAGAGTATTTCATTGACATCGGTTCCCTGGCGGCAGGCGTCTATATGATTGTAATCGATTCTCATGCCGCTCGACATACGCAAAAAATTACGCTTCGCAGGTAACAGTATGCGCAAAGAAATCCCTCTTTAGCTGAACACCCCGGCGTCACACTCCTTCCCGGGCCGGTATGGTTCCGGGGAGGAGAGCGATGGCGGGGCTTGAACGTGCTTGAAAAGTGGGGTTTACATAAGAAGATATTCGCCGTTAACAATTGAAATTTACGTACTGTGAAATTATTCACTTTTAAAACATTAATAAAGTGGGCTTTATGATGTGCAGGAGACCTGTCATTGTTGCGTCGCTGGCGGCTTTTGTCGCCGTCAATGCTTTTTCTCAAACATGCTCATGGTTTACTTCAAAAACCTGCAGCCGTGTGAAACTGGGCGCGTGCGCGGAAGAATCGTCTGACCAGGGTGCCGATCCCAATGCGCTTACCGCATACGAGCCGGCAAATTATTCGGTGACCAGGTGCGCCATCGGCGATACAATAGATATTAAATTTATTTATGGCGAAAATGTACATGAAGGGCTTTTTTATGGTCATTTGACGCGGCAGGGGGGCGCGATAATGTTCCAAGGAATATCGGGACCGATCCCGGTGATATCAGCCATTGGCTGTTCGACCAGCCGGGCAAAGGCTCCTGGCGGAATATGTTTGCGTATCCAGGGGATGAAGAAGGTTTTGTACTCCGTTCCTCGAGTGTACGTAGCAAGATCGGTTTTGAGTCGTCCCGGAACAATCTTATCACCCTCAAAATTATCGTGCCTGAAATAACCGGGCTGGATGGCGACAACTGGGACCTGAAAGAATCGGTGCTCTGGATCTCGATCGCGCAATACCACAAAGATACCCCGCTGTTTTACTGCCTTGATGCGCGGGAGGGAGTATCCGCCGGGAAAAAGATATCGGCAAAGAAGCGCTCTCCAATATCGATCACTACAACTGCAGCCGGCATATCGATTGAGCTTCCGTCTATATCCCGTTCGATTGTTTCGATCCATTCCGCCGACGGCAGGACTGTGTATCGACGGGCGCATACGGGGAACTCAATCACGGTCCCGCGACCTGCGCTCTGTTCCGGGATGTATATAATCGATGTCAAGAGTGACGGCGTGCAGGTTACACGGAGCTTATTGTTCCAGAATTATTGATTGATTCAATGATGACACTGCTGACTGACTGACCGCTCGACTGTCTGTTGATTACAACGAATGGGTTGGTATACAGAACTGCCGCCAGGCCGTATTTCGCATGCAATTTCGAAATGATTTCTTAAAGCACATCGGCGTCCATGAGCGGCGCCGTTGTTGTGCGCCCAATAATGCTGCCGTCAATTTCAACGGTTTTGCCGTGCGTCTGCCTCCGGCGGGAGCTGCGCGTGAGAATGAAATCCATCATTGCATGCGCCGCGGCGCCAAGATTGAAATTATAGCTTGTCAAACCATTGTGCAATGAAG
>WJKA01000365.1 GCA_014729375.1 Chitinivibrionales bacterium | reverse complement strand
CTCTTGCGCCTGCGAATGCACCGTAAGCGTTAAATCGAGGCCGTTGAGTGCAGCATGGAGATTATCGCCCACAAGTGTCACCGAGAGCGCCTGGCGGATCTGGGTTTGTGTTTCTCCTTGTGCGCCGGCGTCGGTCATACCCAGTGCTGCGACGATACTGTACGGCGAGAAAAAGATATTGCCGTCCTCCGCTGCAAGATACTTGTATAAATCCAGTGCGAAGGCATTGATCGAAAGGGCCTGCCCGGTAATTATATCTTCCTGCGGAGCAGATTCTCGGGGCGACGAACCTTTTACTATGGAGAATGGCGCGTCTGATGACTGATCGGTAGTGGAAATAACCGGTGAATCAGTTTCAGAACAGCCTGCCGAAAAAATTAGCGCCAATACTGAAACAGCCAGCACGGTTCTCATAATGACTCCTTTTGTACGCACGTTACTGTACCATAATTGCTTTGATAATTCTGACAAAATCTTTTCCAAGAATCCTGAACACCACCGTATTCCCGGTCGGCACCCGGTGGCCTGGTACAATTTCATGCTTGCCTGCGTTCATGTATCTGTTCGAGAATACCGGGATGCTTCTTCCGTTCAGCAAAAACGCATCAACCGAAACGTTCTGGGCCTTATCAAGAGTGAACCGCAACGCTCCGTTTCGGCTCCCAAACGATAATTCTTCAAGACTTGTCCCGCCACCAGAAACGGTTTCCGTACCAACCGGCAGCGCGGCAACGACAGCAAAATCGACCGATACACTGGTACCCTCATATCCGGGCACCCAGGCCGTTACTGTGTACGTACCGGACTGTCCGGGTGCATTAAACGCCGGGAATTCATAGAGCAGACTGTCTCCCGGGTGAAGAGTATCGATAAAAAAATACATTGGACAAAGCCTGTTCCCCGGATACTCATGCACTGCTTCTCCCTTTTCATTTTCCACCAGCATTCCAAACAGGCAGCCACCCATTTCATAGGTAATTGTCCGACGGGAATTGTTTTTCACTTTATACATGATATTCACCTGGTCCCCCGGAACATATACCGCCTTATCGGTAGCCACGGTAAAATAGACATTTCGTACTATATTGGTGGTGGAATTAGCATATGAGTTTGTCAGGGAAAAATTCACGATGGCAGCAACCGTGTTGGAAAGTCTTGTCGATTTGGTCTGAGGCAAATATCCTTCTGTATGAGCAGTAACCTGCACAGTCTGCTCTGGTTCGGTAATGGGAATACTGTCGATTTTATAGTTGCCGTCAGCATCGGTGATTGCATAATATGTATCGAGCAGCAACTGTTCACTGCCCGAAGATTTCCCGAGTGAAATCGGCTGAGGATAGGGATAAATAGTGTTCTGTACGACCGTTACCGTGCAGCCTTCAACCGGCTTGATTATACACAGGGCAAGGCTGTCGGGATTTTCCGGGCATTCAGCAGTCATCACATTGCCGGATATGGCGCCATATGCGCCTTCCGGAACAAGGACGATTGACAAATCAACATCCTGCTGCAGATAGAAATCGTGATCTTTTGAGTGATACTCTTCGGCAAGAACGGTGATTCGATAGCTTTGCGGGATACGCTTTCCGAATGAAAACATGCCTTTGTCATCGGTTTTTGCCGAATCAACAATCGCATAGTATGGATACGGGTATGGTACAGGATAGAGCTGCTCTGTTCCTTCGGTAACAGTCCCGTCCATAGGATATACCACATCGAGCATCACCTTGAGATACACGATTGCGCCAGGAACAGGCATTGATTTTCGTTTCAAGCCAATAACCGATGGATCATCAGTGACTGTGCCCTCAACCAGACATGAGTCTTTGACCGGAAGAATACCCTGGGCAGAAAGGCCCGCCGCCAACAACAGCATAAATCCTAATGAGTTCTTATTCATTGTCCCTCCTTGTAATGTTTTTATTTAGCAACAACCAGTGACTGGTTTATTTCAATTCCGTTGGGTGATGTAATACGCACCACATAGATACCCGCCCTGATACCTCTCCCGGGAGACAGAACCAGGCGGTTGCGGCCCGATGCCGCTTTTTCCTTTAAGTCAACAACAGAGCCGTCCGGAGCATATAACCGTACCGTATACTGTCCGCTTTGGAATGCCGGCACAACCAGCTCCAGCGTTCCGTTTTTTCTTATTATTCCGAAATCAGCGGGCCTGGCCCGTGCATTATCTCCTCCGGGTTTGACCTCCGTGGCGCCGTGAACAACCAATGTATCAAGCTCGGCATAAAGTGGAAGAATCCTGCATCCTGGATAGCATTGCGGCACCGCTGCATGAGAAACCGCATATCTCCCGGCCTTCAGGCCGTCACTGCCGAACGATGTTCCGTAGAGATAACCGTCTGCGATACATGCAATGTCGGTGTATGCAACCGAATATGCAAGCCTGATGCTGTTTTCATTGACACCAACATGATGGTTGTAAAAAGAGACACTGCAATCTGCGTGCAGGTCGAGCAGATGGAGTGAAAACGGGGATTTTTCCGCAACCGATGAGGGCTCGGTCCATATAGCCGACGTATCATAGCCGCCCCATGATTCGGGGACTTTAAAACCAAACATAACAGGCGTACATGTCCCCCTGGCAATCACTTTCAGGGTGCAGACATAGGAGTGCCCGGTTTTGAGGTACAAACGGTGCTTCAGTTCATGGCTGTTAAAAACCGACGAAAACT
>WJKA01000364.1 GCA_014729375.1 Chitinivibrionales bacterium | reverse complement strand
CTTCAGGATATGGCTGGTGATGACAGTTGTTCATATGGAACAATCCGGCTTGATGATTCAACCGTGACAATATTGTTAACGCCCGATTCCATTGTTTTCCGGGCAAATGCCCGACAGGGGAGAAGCGATATTTATTGCTATACCTGTGAATGGTATCCCTATCAGTTTCGTTCGTCACATTCCTGGTCAAGCAGCGATGTGTTGACAATTCAATCAGGATCGTTTATGGTTTCCATCGCACATACGCAAAACTCACCTACTGATATTCAGGCGAATTATGCACATGCCCGGAAAACCGGGTTTTCATGCTTTGTTAATTCCACCGGCCTCACTGTTCAACTGGGGGCGGAAACAGGGAGCACAGTTACAAAAATCTCTCTTGTTAATGCTGCGGGAAAGACAATTTCATCGAATTCATCTCCATTCGGGCATTCCGTAACCATCCCCTTAAAGGCTTCAGGCATGCTTTTCCTCCGGCTTGAATTTATTGACGGCACGGTGCATACCAGGCCAGTGCCACTTATCAGGGGCGAATAAGCGCCTGCCCCGGGTAGGACTACGTTTTTCACAACTCAATCTCACACAACATCTTACACGTATCATCCACACTCAACTGCGGAATTCAGGTTTAATGGAGTAACCGGGTATAGAAATACGGGTCCCCGTTATAATCCGCAAAAAGCGCAAATCCCCGCGCTTTGCCAAATCGTGCAATCCTGAAACGTACGGTACTGCTATTCCTCTATCGGACCAAAACCAGCGGCCGTGAAACCATTATCGAGCGGGATTTGACACGCACGAAATACATGTTTGCGGAAAGCTTTTTCCTGGTGAGTGAAACAGCCGCCGGAGACCGGAACCGGGAGCGAGAGACAACTGAGCCGTCTGAGCGGACCACGCTGATCGTGTGCGGATAATGTATGGAGGTTTCAATGATAATCGATGGTGCGGTCAGTCGTATATTGACCGGGACCATGTTTTTCACCGGGACCTGGATATGCCGGCCGGCCGGGGAATACCCGGTCGTATCATGCCCCAAAAAAACTTTAATATCCCGGTATTCCGGGCGGATTCCCGCATTAAAACAGACTGTTTCCGGGACACTGTCGCCGTTTGCGCCCGTTTCATTGGGCCCCGATGTATTGAAACGGATGATCATGGGGGAGTTGACATCAGTGACACGGTTATCCCGGACTGTCAGTCCGTTTGCGCCGTTGTCAAGGTAGAGCGGGAAGAATGAGTTGAATTCGGGTGCATATTTGTAGATAGTGTAAATGCAGTTGCTGTCGATAACCGATCCGGGCTGTGTTCCGAGAACGTAAATCGCACCGCCGTCGTGCATAAGGCGCATGACATCATGCACAAGATTGCCGCGAATGATATTGTTCTGTGCGGCGGTACCACTGTATCCGCCGTGCCAGCCGAAACAGATACCCGAGTAGGGAAGGCCGTGGACTTCGTTATGCGCAATGTACGAACCGTCGGCAAAACCCGACTGTATCCCCACCGCGCCGGTATAACATTGTCCGGTATTGTAAACATAATTGTCTGTGATACTGTTCCGCGCGTTAAGCCGTTTTGCATTTTCAGGGTCCGCTACCGGGTGGACCGTTGAGTCGTGCAGGTCACCTTCGGCAATACCATTGGCCGATATGTCGTAAAAAACATTGCCGATTATCACATTGTCATGACATCCGAAATGCAAATCGAGTGCAGTCGCGCCCATGTGTTGAAACACATTACGTTCGAACCTGATACTGTCGCATGCTTTCAGATAGACATTTCCCAGGGCGCGGTGATAGCGACGGGACCCGTCATCGAGCAGCACGCTGTAATCCTCGGCCTGGACCGGAATATGCCCGGCAATACTCGGCCGCATCCAGGTAGTGTACTCGAATATAAGGTTCTTAAAAACGATGTTTTTAACCGGAGTGTCGAGGCGGGAGTCATCATCGGGACCGGATTGGTCCTCTCCCCGGGGCTCTATTTTGACAAGGGTGTCCACTGCGGGAACTATGATTGTGCTTGCGCTCAGATCGCCTTCGACAGCGCGGGGTTTGTAAAAAACTTTGCGCGTGAAAGGATCCACAAAAAACTCGCCCTCGGCATCAACAAAGGCAAGCGCATTCTCGAAATGGTACCGCTGACCGGGAATTTTCGGGGGGTACGGATTTTTCATCAGGACAATCTGTTCACGTGCCTGCGGATAAAAGGTTGCTTCTCCGGCGGTGAATGTAAAGCCCTCGAGTCGGAGGAAAAACTTTTCCCATTCGACCATGATTCCCGCCTCTACCAGGCGCAGGTAATCATCAGAGGGGATGAGCGGCAACCAGTGGTTGACTTCCGCTGTATCGACAACAAATCCGTTCTGCATGGATACCCAGGAGAGCAGCTCATGATAATCGGTTTCCCGGTTGCCGAGATAATAGTCGTTTTCATCTCGGGGGTGAAGGTTTGGTTCACGCGCGCGGATGCACCGCTTACCGTCAACATACATCTGACGAAAACCCGGGGAATCGAGTCCCGGACGGTCCCAGGAGGCTGTATAAATATTTGCAGAGGAGTCATGCACGGTCCATCCGGAAATCCGTACACCGCCGCTGATCGATGCTGCGTATTGTTGTGAGGCTTTATAGATAACCCGGTAACCGCCGGAACCGCCATCGCGCTCGTCAAGGCGGAATGTGCTGTCGCGGATGTATGTGCCCGGAAGAAGGACTACCTCAATATCACCGGTCATGGAACCGTTGATTGCCCGGACCGCATCTCTGGCTTTTTCCAAGGTTTGAAACGGCTGTGCTTGCGATACTCCCGGATTCGAATCATTACCGGTGGGGGAGATATAGTATGTGGCCATCGGCGCCGCAGATACAGCACCGGACAGGTGTGCAATATAAAAAAGCAGTATACAGGCGCGTTTTTTGTGATATTTCATAATATAACCGGTAAAGGGTGCATTTCCGGTTTATAAAATAAGCAATAACATACAGTGAAATGGGGCAAAAAGATTAAAGCAATTAAACAAATTCATAAAAATTATACTATCAATTCTGTACAAAACAAAACACAAGTAGAATTTAAACAATAACAAAGAATCAGTCTTGTCCAAAATAGAACACGAATGCCCTGGTGCAGCTAAGCCGCAACCAAAGTGTATCGGATTATTGTTGCCATATCGATAGTCTGCTGCCTCTACGAGCAAGCGGTCAGTAAAAGCCAGTAAGAGATTGAATGTATTAAGCAATGTAATCTATACATCATAAAAGTGTTGTTTTATTGTTCACTTATCATGCTGCTTTCTTGTATAAGTCACTGATTTTAATGTCGTTTATAGTCAAGAAAGCTGTTGCTGTCTTTTTGCCTGTATCTGTTATCCGATAACGATGCCTCTTAGAAATTTAATGGATAATTCCATGAGCTCTCAGCGATCTCAAAGCACGGCTGATTTTCACTCTGAGACGTTTGCGCTCTTTTTCTCCGAGTTTGTTCACATTCGGATAAAGCAGTGCAAGAATATCTCTGTTCCTAAGCCGGCAAAGCCGGAAAGAGTTCAATGACGAGATCAAGATTCTTGAGAATGATTCTCTGGTGGGGGAACCGCATAGCG
>WJKA01000363.1 GCA_014729375.1 Chitinivibrionales bacterium | reverse complement strand
GGAGCCTGATTGTCACGCCGGAGTCGGCGGCGATTTCATTGAGTACCGCGGCAATTCCCCCGCGGGTGGCGTCGCGCATGACCCGTGTGCCGGGAACAGCCGAAATCAGCGCACGTGCAGGTTCGTTCAGTGGAGCACAGTCTGAAATTGCCTGTGAGGCAAATCCGAGGTTCTTCCGCTGTGCAAGGATTGCTGTTCCGTGAAGTCCTGCCGGGCCGCTGACAATGACGGAATCACCGTGACGGGCATTGGCTGCAGACATCGAAATGTTGCCGGCAACAACGCCGATACCGGAGGTTGTAATAAAGAGACCGTCGGCTTTGCCCCGGTCAACGACCTTGGTGTCGCCACAGCAGATTGTTACTCCGCATTCATCACACACTGAGCGAAGAGAACGAAGGTATTTTTGCAGTGAAGATATTTCAAGGCCTTCTTCGATAATGAGTGAAACCGCCAGATGCGTGGGTTGCGCAGCCATCATTGCAAGGTCATTGATTGTCCCGCATGCAGCAAGCTTGCCGATATTGCCACCGGGAAACTCGAGCGGGTCAACAACAAATGAGTCGGTGGTAAATGCCAGGCGACCATTTACCTGGTCGACAATGAAAGCATCTTCCCGCGCGCCAGAATCCCCGGGAAGGAGGCAGGGAATAATAATCTCTTCAAGGAGCGCATGCAACCCGGCCCCGCTTCCGTGAGACAAATGAATTTTTTCTGTTATCACAACGTCAACTTTCCGGTTTTTATCGTTCATAGCGATAATATGCCGCGCAGGAACCCTCGCTCGAAACCATGCACGGTCCGACCGGTGTGTCGGGCGTGCAGGAAGTGGCGAATAACGGGCATTTATCCGGTATAATTTTTCCTTTCAGTACCGCACCGCATGCACATCCCTGCGGCATGGCGTGTTCCCGTATCTTGATTCCGTATTTCCGGCAGGCATCGACCCGCGCAAATTTCTCCCGCAGCGCCAGTCCGGATTGCGGAATAGTGCCGATACCTCTGAACACTGCATCGACCGGTCTGAACACGGTGTCGATCAGTTTCATGGCATGGGAATTTCCGGAGTCTTTTACAACACGCGGGTACCGGTTGACAACTCCGGAGTGCCTGCCGGCAAGCATGGTTACCACCGCATGAATACCGCCGACAATATCCAGTGATTCGAAGCCGGTAATTGCGGCCGGAACGCCCTCTTTATCAAGAAAGGCGTACGGGCCGGTACCGATAATCGCACTGACATGGCCGGGAAGAAGGAATGCCGAGATGCCGATGTCTCTGTCGGCAATAAGCGTATCGAGCGCGGGAGGGACCAGGCGATGGCATATAATGAAGCTCATATTTTCGAGGTTTTTTTCGCATGTCATAGTGACTGCACGGGCGACAACCGGTACGGTTGTTTCAAACCCGACAGCGATAAATACAAATTCTTTCTGCGGATTGGATTCGGCATTCGCCACAGCCTGAAGCGGGGAGGTCACGATCTGAATGGCGCCGCCATTCGTGCGCGTTTTTTCCAGCGACGTTCGAGTACCGGGAACCCGGACCATATCGCCGAATGTCGAAACAACAACACCGGATCCGAGTGCAAGCTCCGCGGCCGTGTCAATAACGCCCCCGGGCGTAACGCACACCGGACATCCGGGCCCAGAAACAAGCTCTACATTCTCCGGAAGCAGACTGCGGAGGCCCAGCCGCCCGATCTCCATAGTGTGCGTGCCGCAGACCTCCATGATCTTTATGGTGCCAGTACCGGATGCTGCCCGGCGAATGCCGTCGAGGAGCTTTCCGGCAATTTGGGGATCGTTAAAAGAAACCAGGTTCATGGTCCATCCGGTTTGTCTGCAAGCTCTTTGAATAACGCAAGTGTTTCCAGCGCCTCCTGCTCATCGTACTTCTGAAGCGCTAATCCGGCGTGGATGATCACATAATCGCCGATTTCAGCATCGGGGACCATTGATATGTCGGCGACTGTGGTGTTTCCGGACATATCGCATTTCGCTGTTGTGCCCTCAATGCTGATAATTTTTGCCGGTACTGCCAGGCACATATTCTATCCTCCCGCCAATCCAGTTAACCATTTCGTATATTTCTTTCAGCTTTATCTTTGTCGTCATTATCAATCGTACTCCGCTTCGCTCCTGCAACAACCGTTTGTCCAAATGAGATACATTCATCTCCGGGTGATAAAATACGATGAAAACAGGGTTTTATTCCGGAATTGCGCAATTTTTTTACCAGGCGTTCGGAGAGGAGTTTGTTCTGGAAGCAACCGCCGGTGAGGCAGATCGTGTCCAGACCGGTGGTTTCGGCTGCGCGGCGTGCCGCGTGCGCGCTCATGTCCGCGATTGAGTTATGGAACCGTGCAGCGACAACCGATGGTTTTGTTCCCCTGCAAAAATCGTCGAATGCTGATTTCAACACCAGAGGTCCGTCAAAAACAAGCATGCCGGATTTGCTGTCAATACGCCACTCGTAGGCCCCGGTTTCGTTACGGTCCGCACACTCTTCAAGCTCAATCGCCGGCTGTCCTTCATAGGTTTGTTTCCTGCAGATGTCAAGGATTGCGGCCAGGGAATCAAACAGCCGTCCCATGCTCGTAGTTACCGGGCGTTGAATGCCGGATTCGAGTATGGCATAAATGGCGCAGCGTTCTTTGCGGGGAATCCAGGGGCATATTTTTTCTGCAGTTTCGGGAAACGTCTCCCACAGCGCGCCGAGGGCCATGCGCGCAGGATTGAGCGTAGCAGCATCACCGCCGGGCATAAGCATGGGCAAAAGATGCCCCGTGCGGGAGTATTCGGTGCAGTCTGCAACAAGCAGCTCGCCCCCCCAGATCGTATCGTCTTCGCCAAGCCCGAGACCATCATAGACCAGACAGAGGGCTTTCCCCCGGATGCGGTTCTCGGCAAGACATGCCGCGGCATGCGCATGATGGTGCTGGACCTTCAGCACGGAAACAGTACTGTCAGCGATAATTGATGAGGCAAAGCCCCCGGGGTGATTGTCGGTGACATACTGTTGAGGCTCAACCCCCAGGATGGTACGATAATGGTCGAGCACGGCAGATGCATTATCGAGCGTTTCAATGCAATCGGCTTTGCCGAGATAGTGGGACACGTAGCAGGTGGAGTTCCTTCCGACACAGATCGTGCTTTTCATGATCCCGCCCAGCGCAATAATGCCGTCAACGGGCAGATCAACAGTCAGCGGCGCGGGAACGAACCCCCGGGCGCGTCTGAGAAGCACGGGATTTTTATCAAGAATCCTGACAATGGAATCGTCGACCCGCACGTGTATGCCGCGGTCGTGTACGAGAAAAAAGTCTGCAATGCCCTCCAGTTTGTCAACAGCTTCTCCGGTGGATGCGCAGATCGGTTCAGCACTGAGGTTGCCGCTTGTCATGACGAGTGCATCGTAACGGTCCGTGGCAAACAGCAGGTAATGAAGCGGCGTTGAGGGCAGCATGATACCCAGGGTTGATAATCGCGGTGCAACGTCGGCGGCAATGCCGCTGCAATTGTCCTGTGTCCGGCAGATACAAATCGGGCGTTCGATTCCGGTAAGAAGCGCCAGCTCGATATCCGACAGGATACAGTATTTACGCGCGATGTGTGCATTTTCTACCATAACTGCCAGTGGTTTCTGCTCTCGATGCTTTCGTTGCCGGAGCGCAGTTACCGCAGCCGGTGAATCGGCCCTGCATGCAAGATGGAACCCCCCGAGTCCTTTGACCGCAAGAATTGCTCCTTCGGCAATAAGCCCGATTGCATGCGCAAGCGGGGTGTCGCATTCCATGCTGTTCCCTGTTTTGTCGAGTAAAGTCAGTGACGGCCCGCAGTTGGGGCAGCAAACCGGCTGCGCATGAAACCGCCTGTCGGCAGGATTGTCATACTCTTTCCTGCACTCATCGCACATGCAAAACTCCGCCATGGTTGTGTCCGGCCGGTCATAGGGGAGCTTTTTGATAATGGTATACCGGGGGCCGCAGTCGGTGCAGTTGACAAAAGGATGATTGTGGCGCCTGTTTGCAGGATCGGACATTTCCCGGAGGCAGGCCTCGCAGGGAGCAGTGTCACGGGTAACATCCACGTCGGGACTGTCCCCCTTTCGGCTCGGCGCAATAGAAAATCCGCTGTAATCCTTAGTGTCGGCCGTTTCCTCTGTGACAAGGCCGGTGATGTGAGCAAGGGGCGGCGAACCCGACTGGATTGCCCGGATAAATGCATCGATAGTGTGCCGATCGCCACGCGCAGTAATTACCACTCCGGACGGAGAGTTACGGACAGTGCCGGCAATGCCGTGCGCGTGAGCAAGACGGTAAACAAAAGGGCGGAAGCCAACTCCCTGCACTGTACCCGAGATAGTGATCGTACATGAAATCATTCGTGTTTTCCACGCTGCTCCGCTTTCTGCGAAAGGTAATCAAAAAATTTGTCCATGCCCTCCCCTGTCTTTGCTGAAACGGGAAATGTTGTAAATGCGCGGTTCAGGCTTTTGCATTCGTTGATTGCTTTCTGCGTATCGAATTCGATATGAGGAGCAAGATCGATTTTGTTAATCAGCAACATGGTAATCCGGTGGAACAGTGCGGGATATTTAAGGATTTTGTCATCTCCTTCGGGAATCGACAGGATTGCCGCTTTCTCATGCTCGCCGAGTTCATAGCCTGCCGGGCAGACGAGGTTCCCGACATTTTCGATGCAGAGGATTCTGCACCCGTCAAAATCGAGGTGCTCTGCCGCGTGCGCAATACTGTGCGCATCGAGGTGACATGCGCCGTGGGTTTCTATCTGATATGCGCGGCTTCCTGCGCGGATAACCCGTTCTGCGTCACGGCGGGTCTGAAGGTCGCCTTCAATTACTGCAAGCGTATCGCCGAAATGCGCTGCCAGAGATTCTATTACCGATGTTTTTCCCGCGCCGGGCGAGCTTATGAGGTTCAGGACAAAAAGCCCTTTCCGGTCAAAAAAGGCCCTGTTTTGCGCGGCAAGCTCGTTGTTTTTCTTCAGAACGTCAGTACCAAGTTCAATCTGCCGCTGATGGTGGTCGTGGGAATGCGTATGCGCATGATCGTGGTTATGTGCTTGTGATATATCAGAGCATCCACAGGCGTCACACATGGTTCAATCCTCCGTTTCAAGTGAATCGACGGTAAATTCTGTCCCTGATAATACCGTCCGTTCGAGTGAGCCGCAATTCGGGCAGGCATCCATAAAACCCCCGGTGTCGTATTCAGTTCTGCATGCCGAACACCGGACTTTTGCCTGTGTCGCAGCTATGCAAATCCTGGCGTTGTCATAGCCGCGTTCCTGGGCTAATTCATTAAAGCAGAATTCAAGCGAATCGGTCCAGATTCCGGCAAGCGGTCCCACGGTTACGTTTACTTTATGAAGCGAGGCGCCGGACGGCACCTTTTCGGCAATGAGATCAAGAATACTTGCAGCAAGTGATAATTCATGCATTATCGATATTTAAATCCCTTATTTTGCAGGCGCTATGCAATATAAAAACTAAAACTACTCAGGAACCTGTGGACGATTTGGGCTTTACAGCCGGCGAACCCCACCCACCTCAGCAGGTACTAAAAAAATACATTATTCGAATGGTCGGGGCCCGCGGGTGAAAATATTAATGAAGAATCCGGCTGCCCGTGCTCAACTTCCCTGGTTAATCATATACTTTGCAGCAACCGATTCAAGGGAATCCGAAGCAGGTTCATTTTTTGCAATTTTGCGAAGGATTTCCATATCTGATGTCCACACAGGATCGCCGGGAGCAACCAGGCAGATTGAACCGGCTTTATAGGCAGTGTGAAGGTTGCTGCTTTCAAAATAAAAGTGCTCCTTTGATTCTTCGACTGGATACACTTGCATGAGGGGGGGGATATCGTTTGGTTTGAACCAGAGTTTTATCTCCCGCTCAGCTTCCTCTATCGAGGCCGATGCGTGGATCAGGTTTTCCATATATTCACCGATAACAGTGCCCTCTTTGTCTTTCATTGGAACAAGGGTTCCGAGCGAGCGGATACATCCGGGACACTGGTCCCGTGCGCTGTGGGGATTGGTGGGGCCTGAAATGCTCCGGATTTTGCTAACCGCCGATGGACCCATATACACCAGTGCGATAACCCGCTGTTTCCAGGGCGCGTCCGGATAATGGATACGGCCGGTAATATAGTTGATCAGGGTCTGATAAAAGGTCTTGCCTTTATGCTCGGCATAATGTTCTTTGGCGAGCATGTCGCTGACATGGACTATTTTTGCGCCTGCGAATCGAAGTCCGGTGTGAAATTCCGAAAGCTGAGAAAGAACATACCCGGTGAGAGAATTTTTCAATGCATCGGGTTTGATCAGGACCAGGGTCTGCTCGAGATCGGTGTTGTCCATAGGGTGCATCTCCACGTGTTGAAAATGGTGACTGATGCGGGTTTTGCCTTGTTGTAAACATATTTCCGCATCAGGACCTGTAAAATAATTTATGCCCGGGGGGCGTTACTGTTTGGTTTTTATAAAGCCAGCACCGTACGATGTGCTCAGTGTGGTATCTGTCATTTCGGTTTTCCTCAACTCGCTTCCTCTGAAATAAGCAGCGTAGCTGGGTCAAGAACCAGGTGCATGTCGTGAATGTCGACAGTATCATGGTCTTTTTCAAGCAGCAGGTGGACTGAATCGTTCTGTTGTTTGAGCCTGATAATCAATTCGAATTCATCGGTAAATCCGGCCAATGCCTCCAGTGCGGTGGTGTCGGGTTTGAATACTTTTGAAAAACTGAACCAGACCTTCAGTTGCAGCTCTGCAGCGAAGTGGTGTACTTCGGCAAATTCATCGGCGCCTGCTTTTGATAAATCGAACCCGTCAACAACAACCGTATCGACATGAAAATTCACGTTCTTGATTATGGAAGCCAGGCGTTTTTCGATTTCCTGGAAGTGAAGGCCTGTCTGGGTAAAATTCATGATTATTCTGTTTTTCACGATATCGTCATGGATCGCTCTGGCGTTTTCCAGATTTGCCCGCCGTGCGACTTCGGCATAGATGTCTTCATACCACGTAACGATATGGTGCGGACTGTCGCTGAATGAAACGTGGATTACATGTTTGTTCTGCAGCAGTTGGTAGGTTGCGATATGCACGAGGCATGCGGTTTTTCCAATCCCTTTCGGGCCGGTAATGGCGCCGATATTTCCTGTGGTCAGTCCGCCATGTACTGTTGCCTCCAAAATTTTTACCGGACTTCTGGAAATTAATTCCGATCGTATCATTGGCATATCCTTTCAGCATGAAAAGCCGGCGATATTCTAGGGGGAGACTTTTCTTTTTTTATGTTCGAATTCTTTTTTCAGCTTTTCTTCAAGCTGTGCAGGCACCCGGTCGTAGCGGGAAAATTCCATTGTAAACTCACTTTTTCCCTGGGTCAATGACCTGAGGGCGGTGGAATAGCCGAACATTTCGCTCAGCGGCACTTCGCCTTCAACCCGCGAGATCTGCTGTTCCTCGGTAGTCGCGCTGATAATGCCCCGTCGCTGGGTTATGCTGGCAATGACATTGCCCTGGAATTCCGGCGGCCCTTCAACCGAAACTTTCATAATCGGCTCGATTATTTCGGGTGCGGCTTTCCGGTAGGCATCCCAGAAACCTCCCACCGCCGCGCTCTGGAACGCGACGGCCGATGAGTCCACCGGATGGTATTTGCCGTCATTGATCCGCACGCGAACATTAACAATGGGGAATCCGATGACCGTACCTTTCTCCAGGCAGCTTCTGAAACCGCTCTCGCACGACGGTATGAATTCGGCGGGTATTACGCCGCCTTTTATTTCATCGACAAATTCGTAATCGTTTTCGTGGTCCGGTTCGAGGGTCCCTGCCACACGGGCAAACTGACCGGCGCCGCCGGTTTGTTTTTTGTGCGTATAGTCAAATGATGCGCTGCGGCTGATTCGTTCCCTGTACGCGACCTGGGGCATGCCGGTCTGCAGTGCCACGCCGTATTCCCGTCGCATCCGCTCAAGATAAACGTCGAGATGAAGCTCTCCCATGCCGCTGATTATGGTCTGCCCGGATTCCTCATCGAGATAGGTGCGGAATGTCGGGTCTTCTTTTGAAAACCTGTTGAGCGCCTTGGCCATGTTGTCGGCCGATTTCTTGTCGTTTACCGCCACCGAAAGCGAGATTACCGGTTCAGGAACGTGCATGTGCGCCATGGTATACGTAATACCGGGTGCGGTAAAGGTGTCTCCCGATGCACAATCGATACCGAAAAACGCGGCAATTTCCCCGGCAGAGGCTTCAGTGATATCTTCCTTGCTGTCTGCATGAATTCGCATCAACCGGCCGACTTTAAATGATTTCTGTGTCCGGGAATTAATCAGTTCATCACCTTTTTTAACACTCCCCTGATATATTCGCACATAAGTCAACTGGCCGAACCGGCTGTCTTCAAGCTTGAACGCAAGTCCGACAAATCCAGCGGAGGGGTCCGGCCGCAATGTCACCTCAGCCTCATTGTTGGCAAGATCGAAAGCATGATTGGTAACCTGAGATGGATCGGGGAGGTACCGGACAACAGCATCGAGGAGTGGCTGCACGCCCTTGTTCCGGTATGCGGTGCCGAGAAACACCGGAAGGAGCTTGAGGGAGAGCGTGCCCCGTCGGACAGCATCATGAATGAGTTCCGGGGTGACCCTGTCCTCAAGATACGCCTCAGCAAGCTCATCGGAATAATGTGAAACCTCATTGAGCATTTCATCACGATACTGAAGGGCTTTTTCCCGGTGCGGTCCGGGGATGTCGGCAGTGCGTGTCCTGCTGCCGTCACCACCCTCGAAATAAAGTACTTTCATGGTGACAAGATCGATAATTGCTTCAAACTTTTCTTTTTCGAACAAAGGAATTTGCATGAGGACCGCATGGTGAGCGAGCTTTTTGACAAGCTGGTCTTTGACAACAAACGGATTTGCGCCGATACGGTCCATTTTGTTGATAAAAACAACGCGCGGGACATTGTACCGCTTGAGTTGCCGGTCGACAGTCATTGTCTGCGACTGTACGCCGCCTACTGCGCAGAGGACAAGCACCGCGCCGTCAAGCACCCGCAAGGCACGTTCGACCTCGATGGTGAAATCCACATGGCCGGGCGTGTCGATAATGGAAATGCTGTGGTCCTTCCAGTCAACATTGGTTGCAGCCGATGCAATCGTGATACCGCGTTCTTTCTCAAGTTCCATCGAATCCATAGTCGCACCTTTACCGTCAGATCCCCGGACCTCATGCATCGCATGTATTTTCTTGCAGTAGAAAAGTACTCGCTCGGTAAGAGTCGTTTTTCCGGAATCAATATGTGCGCTGATTCCGATATTGCGCATTTTTTCCATGGTGTATGCCATATGGTGCAAACCTCGATTTTCCGTTAGCTATTCAACTGTTTTCTTCGTCCTCGCGTGCCGAAGGAAGCAGCGTAATGTGAAGTTCCCGCAACTGCTCCTCGGTCACCTTTCCCGGTGCATTCATCATCAGGTCCTGCGCTTTCTGGTTCATGGGGAAAGCGATAACCTCACGGATATTTTCCTGCCGGGCAAGCAGCATGACTATACGGTCGATACCGGGTGCGATGCCGCCGTGGGGAGGGGCGCCGTGATTGAATGCATTAATCATTGCTCCAAATTTTTCATCAACCGTCGATTTGTCGTATCCGGCTATTTCAAATGCCTTGTACATGATTTCCGGCCGATGATTTCGAATTGCGCCTGAAGAAAGTTCCACGCCGTTGCACACGATATCGTACTGGTATGCAAGTATCTCCAGCGGATCCTGGCTCAGCAGCGCATCCATTCCGCCCTGAGGCATAGAGAACGGATTATGAGAAAACGCTATGCAGTTATGCTCCGTATCCCGTTCAAACATGGGGAAATCAACAATCCAGCAGAATTTATATTCGCCTTTTTCGATACTATCCAGTTCTGTGGCGATTTTTGACCGTATTTCACCGATAAGCCTGCAGGCCTCATCCTCCTGTGCGCAAATGAAAAAGACAACATCGCCGGCAGAGACATTGCACACCTTGCTGAGCTGAGCGATATTTTCTTCGGAGAGAAATTTGGCCAGCGGCCCCTTGATTTTTTCTTCTGTCCAGACAAGATATGCCAGTCCTTTTGAGCCGATTGACTGTGCGTATTCCACCAGGCGGTCAAAAAAGCTTCGCGGACGGTTTGCTATTTCGGGCACCGGCAACGCGCGCACAACACTTCCTTCGGCAACAGCGTTTTTAAACGCCTTGAACCCTGATTTTGCAAAAATCTCCGATACATCACAGGCCTCAAACGGGATACGAAGGTCGGGCTTATCGGAACCATATTTCAGCATTGCCTCTTTGTAAGGAATGCGCGGAAAAGGCACCGGTGTACTGTGCCATGAAGAAAATTCGTTAAAGACACCGCTGAGAACGTCTTCAACAACAGCGAAAATGTCCTCCTGTGTGACAAACGACATTTCCAGGTCGAGCTGATAGAATTCACCCGGCGAGCGATCCGCGCGGGCATCTTCATCACGAAAACACGGGGCAATCTGGAAATACCGGTCGAATCCTGCAATCATGAGCAGTTGCTTGAACTGCTGCGGCGCCTGGGGAAGCGCGTAAAACTTTCCGGGATGTATTCGTGAAGGCACCAGGTAGTCCCGCGCTCCTTCAGGCGAAGAACTCGTGAGTATCGGCGTCTGAAATTCATTAAATCCATGCTCGAGCATCCGGCGACGCATGCTCGAAATCACTCTCGAACGCAGAATGATATTCTGGTGAAGGTCGGGTTTTCTCAAATCCAGAAAACGATATTGCAGCCGCGTATCCTCAGGCGCCTGCTCTTCGGGAAATATGCTGAACGGAAGCTGTGTGCAGGGACCCAGCAATTTATATGATTGTACTTTTACCTCAATTTCACCGGTCACCATCTTGGGGTTGATGTTTTCTTCGGTCCTGGGCATGACCTCGCCAACAATTCTTATTACCGTTTCCTTGTGAAGATGGCCGATTTCATACTGAAATCCTGCATCAGGATACACGACGACCTGGGTCAGGCCATAGTTGTCGCGAAGATCGATAAACAGCACGCCCCCGTGGTCGCGTCGATTGTTAATCCATCCGGATAAGGCAACCGTTGCACCGACATCCGATTTTTTCAATTCCCCACATGTATGGGTCCGAAATTCATGCATTGAGTAATTTCCTCTGGTTTTTTTCTCAATTTCCTGAAAATGCCGTGATAAAATACAATATGGCAATCGAATTGGCAGCATTGGAAATGTAATGCATATTCTCACTCCGATTATTATATTTGTAAGAAGGAATATGAGGTTGAGATAACAAATTTCAGATTTCCAGATTGAATTTTTGCATTTTCTTCACCGGGAGAGGAGTTTCAGTGATGGCAAGATTCTTGAATTGTTCCTTAAGCGTTTTGATTCTGTTTTCCGCTGCATTGCACGCACAGGATATGTCGGTTACGCTTGAAGACGGCAGAGAGGTTGCTTTGTATAATGACAGTACCTGGGCATTCACGGAGCTGGGAACAGCGGATATTGATGAAGATATTTCGATGACTCTTGTGGATAACAGGATTCTGCTTTTGCGCGCGGATAATACCTGGAGTTTTGTCAAAAAAGGCGAGCTGAAAAAAGTTCATAAAATTAACCTTATGTCGATTAATGCTTCTGCCACGGCAAATCGCGGGACAGTACCCAGATCGACCAAATCGGCAACAGACCAGGCGCTGGCAAAGGTCATCAAAAAATTCCGGAAAAATATCAACGATCCGAAAGTTTCGAGCAAATTGATATCTGCGTGCGTAAAGTCGCAGTACAATGACAATGAAGTTGAGCACAAGATCGTGAAAGATAGCGAGGTATCCGCCAGAATCGAATTCAACCGGGAAAAAATCCGGAAAGTACTCGCCTGTATCGATGAGCAGCTTGAAATTGAGCGTTTGGAAAAGCAGAAAAAAAAGGCTGAGAAAAATAAAAAATAGCCGGGACACACAAATCCATGAATGGAGGGGAAAATGGGTAATACTGTACTGGTCCTGGGTCGTGTTGCGATACTGCTGTATGCTGTTTCGTCAATCGCTGCGTCGAATATATACGTAACGCTTGAGGACGGCCGGACGGTTGTGTTATACCCGGATAAAACCTGGGATTATGCCGGGGAACGCGGCGGGAAGAAAAAACTCGAGCTTAATCTTCAGAAACTGCGGGGCAAAGGCATGGCAAAAAAAGGCGATTTAATGGAGTCGCTTGAATTTGCAAAGAACGAGGCATGCAGGCGAATGGCCGGGTCGCTCCGGAAGTATATTCCTGCTGAGGAAACAAGTGATGAAGCACTTCTGCGGTGCATTACCACTGAAGCTGAAGCGGCTGAGTTCAGCAAGAACTTTTCCGAAGACGGTACTGTGCGGGTTGAAATCGAGCTTGATTATAATAACATTCAGAATATTAAAACATGCCTGGGTTATGAGTGAGTCAGACCCCGGGTGCATGAAAACATACATGTTATATGCACGTGCTCAGGTGGATCGGGTCTGTCATTGCTGTAAACCCCGGATTTGTTCCGGGGCAGGAGCCGGCATCCAGCTTGTTCGCTTCACATAAAGAGCTGAATTTGCTGCGCCGCAGTTACTGCGTGGTCCGGCCCGGGGCGGAATGATGTTCAAACGAATATGTCACCGAAGATACGAGCAAGACCACAAAGGCGGCGGCTGAAAATCCTGAATCCGGAAACGCCGGCGGCATGCTATTTTTTTCTCACAGCCTTTTCCTGCCGGGCGCGGCGGAGAGCGGAGAGTTTCGGCATAACTGAATAGTACATCCATCGCGGCATATACTTCGACAGCGCTGCCATTGCTTTATAGCGGAGGCCCGGTACGTAAATTACTTTGCCGTTTTCCAGCGCGCGCAGAGATTTTTCAACGACTTCTTCAGGAGTCATCAGCAACCGGGCCGGGAGTGATGTCAGTGGAATGCCCCGGCGGGTATGAAATTCGGTTTTGGTCCATCCCGGACACAGGGCCTGGACTTTGATACCCCTGTTTTTTACCTCCAGATAGAGACCTTCAGTAAAAGAATTCAGAAAGGCTTTGGTTGCGTTATAGGTCGCGCATGAAGAACTCGGGGTAAAGGCCGCCACTGATGACACATTGATTATTGCGCCTTTTTTCTGTTTGATCATACCGGGAAGAGCTGCGTGAGTCAGCCTGGCCGGAGCGACAGTGTGGACATACGTCATTTTTTCATGGGTTTCAGCGGGTACATCAGCAAAATTGCCGGTAACTCCGAAACCTGCGTTGTTGACAAGTGTGTGCAGCCTGTCGAGTTCGGTGATGCGCTTTTCGAGCGCTGCCAGATCATCGGGACTGGAAAATTCGGCAAGCAGAAGTTCTACCGATGCAGCATGCTTTACCGTCAGCTCCTCAGCGAGGGATTCAAGCCGCTTTTTCCGGCGACCGGTAATCAGAAGGTCATACCCGTTGCGGGCAAATTTTTCGGCAAATGCCTTGCCGATGCCGCTGGAGGCACCGGTGACTACTGCAATTGGATTCAGGCGGCTTGGTATCGACCGGGTTGGAAAGCGTGGGTCAGGCATAGAATTTTTATTATGTGCTTTCAGGTGAAGAAAATTGTATGTCGTAAAAATATTTATACCGATTGTTGAGTTTCAGTAATTCCTCATGTTTTCCCTGTTCGACAATTCTCCCCGAATCCAGGACAAAAATCTGGTCGGCGTGACTGATCGTTGAAAGGCGATGTGCCACAACAAGTGCGGTCCTGTTTTGCATCAGCTTGTTAATGGCGTTCTGGACCAGGCGTTCTGATTCGGTATCCAGTGATGAGGTTGCTTCATCGAGAATCAATATGGGAGGATTTTTCAGCAGGGCCCGCGCAATGGATATGCGCTGGCACTGGCCACCAGAGAGCATCACGCCGTTTTCCCCGATAGTGGTATCGAATCCCCGGGGAAGCTTTTCGATGAATTCGGCTGCATTTGCAGCCGCCGCGGCTTCGATTACCTGCTTCTTGCCGGGATTTGCCACACCATAGGCGATATTATTGAACACCGTATCATTGAACAGGAGCGTTTCCTGGGCCACAATGCCGAAGAGGTGGCGCAATCCGACAAGGTCGCACTCCCGGATGTCCTTGTTGTCAATAAAGACGCCGCCCGATTCGATTTCGTAGAATCGGGGAAGCAGGTCGAGTATCGTGGTCTTGCCGCATCCGCTGGACCCCACCAGTGCAATTATCTGGCCGCGATTGATCGTAAAACTGATATCGTGAAGCACCCGCTCGCCGGACTGAGGATACGTGAAATTTACATGACGGTATTCGATGCGGCTGGTGAAAGAGGGCACATTTGCCCGTTTGAATGTTGTCAGATTTTCGGTAGGGGAATCGAGTATTCCAAAAACCCTTTCCGCGCCGGCGAGACCGGTTTGTATCGTGTTATTCAGGCCGCCAAGGGACTTGATCGGCTGGTAGGAAACAAGCAGAAAGACAATAAATCGCACAAAATCTTCACCGGTCATAAAGCCGGAGGCATACACCTGATTTCCGCCGAACCAGAGGAGTGAGACGGCAAGAAAAAGGCCGAAAACTTCCGTAAGCGGACTGGTAAGGCTGCTTATTTTAACAGAACGAAATGAATTCCTGGTGAATTTCTGGTTCTCACGCCTGAACTTGCTCGTCTCGATTTCGTTCATGTTGAACATTTTCACTGTGCGGACATTCCGGACTGTTTCGTGAAGAACCGATACAAGACCTTCAATGTTTTCCAGAACGCGCTTACTTCGCCGCCGAACAGACTGACCTATTTTTACGATGATTATTGCAAGGAGCGGG
>WJKA01000362.1 GCA_014729375.1 Chitinivibrionales bacterium | reverse complement strand
GTATAAGGCATTATCTGCATAAGGCCGATCGCGCCGGCGGGCGATTCGATAACCGGATTGAAAATGCTCTCCTGACGCATGACCGATACCACAAGATACGGATCGATACTGTTCTTTTCCGCGTAGCTGAAAATGAAATCCCTGAACGGAAGTGGATACAGAAGAGAATACACCGGCAGTGGTCGACGGGAGCGGAATTGTGAAGCGATCCTCCAGGCGAGCCGCATGCTCACCCGGTATGACAAGGTTGGCTCATTGCAAAGGCGATACAGCTCCGCCAGATCGAACTGAAGGACCAGGTTTTTTGGATAGTCAAGCTCAAGATGCTTGAGAAAAAATTCGGCATGCCCTGTCAGCCCCACCGCCGCCAGTATCGAGCCGTACTCATATGCCATACTGTCCCCCTGACTGAGCGGATCGCGCCGGTCCGCCGAAATTGAATCAAGCCATGCCCTGGTTTCATCGATTCCAGTCGGCAGTTCTTTAAAGGAGAAGGATAGCGTATCGCCCAGAATGGTCAGCATTTCCCGGGCACGGTAGGCATAATAATCGGTTGGATCTTCATACGCAATCATGCGAAACAAATTTTTTGCCGTGCCGAATTTTTTCAGCGACATGCAGCTTTTGCCATGCCAGTACCGGGATGCCGTTTTCAGTGAGGACCGCGAATATTTCCGGCAGAATTCATCAAAGACAGCCAGAGCCGAATCATACATTTCCGCCTTGTAAAAATTGAGCCCGCACCGGAAAAATGAATCATCAGCCCGCGATCCCCGCGAATAGGAGGTGTACAATCTCCGAAACGCTTCAACCGCTTTCATATATTGCCTGTTTTCTTCATATTGCCAGGCACGGTACCAGAGTATGTCGTGACTCATGTGGTGATGAGGATACATTGCGACATGCTTATCATACCAGAATGCGGCTTTTGCCCCCTTGTTAAGACTCCGGTAGGAACGGGCAAGAGTAAGAACAATATCAGGCGTCAAACCATATTTTTTTTCATACTTCTCAAACCAGCGTATCGCTTTGCTGTAATTTTTCAGACGGTAATTCAGCATTGCACGATGGTAATAGAACTCTCCGGTGGGTACTGTTGACGAAAAGTTTTCCCTGATCAACCCTTTGTGAAGCCAGTCGCTGGATTGCTTGTATTTGCCGCAGTAATAGGCGATCCTCGATATTTTAAAAAGTCGGCGTGTGGGAAATATTGAATCCGGGACCTCATGCCTGATCAATACCTTGAATATTTTGCACGCCTCGTCGGATTTGGGCTTCTGGGCAAATTCGGCGATCACGCTGTCGACAAGGTTCCATTCGCAGTGGGTCAGAAGTGTATCGAAAAAATCCGGCATCCAGACTTCCTCGGTAATTTCCGCTCTGGATTCCTGCATTTCGCCGAACCATGAAATCTGGGCTGCCAGCGTCGAATCCTTCGTAAGCACCTTGTATACTTTTTCGCGCAAATGGCGGATATATGATGTCGGAAGACGGGATTCAAGCGCAACCCGGTAGGCATTGAGCGCATTCCCCGTGCGATGCATTATATGCTCGATATCACCGATAAATTCGTAGGCAAAAGGCGCAAGCCTTGTGCTGTTTTTGGCACAGAAACGGAAATAAAAAAGCGCTTCACGATAATCCTTCATGTGAAACCGCACAAGTCCCAGCTTGAAATAGCGGAACCCACGATCTTTTGCCAGGGTATCGGACAGAATTTCTTCAAGCGCGGTTTCATACGCGCCCTCACGCAATGCCCTGGTGCCCGACCATTCGAGCGTATACGTTTCATTGTCATCGGCAAAGACGCTAAAAAGCAATGCACCGGCAAAAGTGATACAGTGTATGTGCAGCGTTAAACGTATCATGTGGAACAGCCCGCGTAAATGATTTTCCGATCGCATGCATCAAGAAAGCATGGATGGTCACATATAAATACCTCCATTGATACCAACAACCTGCCCCGTCACATAACTCGCTTCATCAGAGGCAAGAAAATAAACAACCGACGCAACCTCATCCGGCGTACCAAACCGTTGCATCGGAACCCGGGATTTTGTTTCCTTTATCTCAATTTCCTTTGTCATATCGGTAGCAATAAATCCGGGAGTTACGGCATTTACTCTGACATTGCGGGATGCGCATTCAAGCGCCAATGATTTTACCGCGCCGACAATTCCGGCTTTGGAGGCCGCATAGTGTACCTGACCGCTCATGCCGGCCTCCCCCGATGTTGATGATATCGCAATAATACTCCCTTTCCGCGCAAGAAGCATCTGCTTGACAACGGGCTTGACAACAGAATAGAAACTCAAAAGATTGGTTTCCAGAACGCCGTCCCACTGGTCCTCGGTCATGAATACCAGAAGCTGATCACTGCGGATCCCCGCACAAAAAACCAGTGTCACAATCACATGCCCGGCCACAAGCTTTTCCACAGCATCAGTCGCGCTTTTTCTGTCCCGTATATCAAAAGGACAAAGCTCGCCGGTACCCCCCCGGTTTTCGATTTCTTCAAGCACCTCCTGAGCAGCGCGCTCATTCGAGCGGTAATTGATCAAAACATGATACCCCGCAACGCCGAAACGCAATGCTGTCGCTCTGCCGATCCCCCGCCCGGCCCCGGTGATAAAAACCGCCTTTGATTGCAACATAATTATTTCCGGATTATTCAACCGTCTTGGTATAAAACTATACCCGGCCCACTGCAAAATACAAATATCTCTTATGCACTGAAAATCATGCCCGAAGAATAATATATTTTGGTTCAGTAAAAAATTATACAACCTTTATATCTGATTTCAATAGCTGCTATGTAAATTTCCGTCATGAACCACAATCAGCATTCAGAAAAACTAGTCCGGTCTGTTCCTCTGATTTTTTTCGCAACATTTTTATGCTGCTTTGAAAAGGCAGGCGATCACAACGATACAATGCAGCAGTACGCAGCTTCTTGTGATACAATAACGCTCATGTCGTACAATGTTGAAAACCTCTTTGACCTCAAACAAAACGGCTCCGAATACGAAGAATATATACCCGGAACCAGCAACTGGACCCACACCACATTTACCAGAAAAATTGAAAATATCGCTTCAGTAATAGCTGAAATTTCCCCGGACATAGTGTTGCTGTCTGAAATCGAAAATCGCTCTGCCCTCAACAGTCTTGGCAAAGCATTACAAAAAAAAGGGTATCCGTATGCTCACAGTGCCATTGCAGATACCCCCAATCATACAGCAACCTGCCCGGCGATTCTTTCCCGCCTGCCGGTTGTATCACACTGTTCGTTCGGCACAATCAAAGTGGACGGCTATTTCTCGCGGAATATTCTGGAAGCGGATATTGCCTGGGCCGATGACACACTCAAGGTTTTCGGCAACCACTGGCCCTCAAAGCGCCATGCCGAGTCCAGCCGCATTGCAGCAGCACAAATAATTGCCCGTAGAATACAGGACCTTCCTCCGGATTGCGACTACATAATTGCCGGCGACCTCAATGAAAATTTTAATGAGCCGGAATCTTTTTTGTATACCGATCATAATGATACGCGCGGAAAAACAGCGTTGCACCACATTCTTACGGCGGCTGAATCAGCTCCGGGCTCGGCCGCAGACTATATAACCGAAAAAGAATTAATCAGCCGAAAAAAACAAAACGTCCACTATGATCTCTGGTTTGAATTGCCGGGCAAGCAAAGAATCAGCAATGCGTATCGCGGAGTTCCTCAGACACCCGACCATATCGTGCTCCCTGCATCGCTGTACGATACTTCGGGAATATCCTATTGCGATAATTCCTTTTCAGTATTTACCTGGAACGGTCGCCTTCTGAAAGACGGAGTCCCGTTCCGCTGGCAGAAACAGTATCGCAATGGCGGTGCAATTCATGTCGGGGCAGGCTATTCCGATCATCTTCCAATCCTGGCGAAATTTCATACCGGTCCTTTTTCATTCGAGAATGTATCAGATACAGGGAACGCCGCACATGACAGCACCACCTCCGGCAACGTATCAACAATGGGATTTGAGACCGGCAGTGAAGGCTGGACCCGGTGCAGCAGGGATATTGTGCTGACACGCAGTGCCCGGGAAGCATCAACCGGAACCTGGAGTCTTGGACTTTCGGGCTTTCCTGCAAAAAAAAATGTCTGTGCCGCCCGCTGCGTTATATTTCTCCCCGAACGATTGCAGGATTCACCGCGCAACCTGATACTGGACATACTGGGAAGCGGAAAACTGAATATCAGGATTCGGACCATGGATTCTAAATGGCGTTATTACAACTACGAAAATTTCCAGCCCGCAGGTTCGGGAAGATATACTTTGTATACTTTCGACACCTGGACCACGATCACCTGCCCGCTTTCATCATCAATGCTGCAGTCTTCCTCGGTCGAAGTCGAACTCAGAGCAGGCAAGGAACGAAATTTCAGTTTCTACATCGATAACATTCGAATTGGTGCGCGCGTGTGATGCAAACCACGCTTAATGTCGGGACCATTACAATCAGTCCGCCGGTATTCTGCGCGCCCATGGC
>WJKA01000361.1 GCA_014729375.1 Chitinivibrionales bacterium | reverse complement strand
GCGTCCAGGTATAGCGGCGGACCGTGGCGCCGGTTTCCGTTGCACCGGTTGACGGGCAGCTTATGCGGAGACGGCCTGATGCAGTGCCTTTTCGCGTGCCGCTCTGAATAATGCCGTAACTGTTGCCGCCGCTTGTCAGCGCATTGGGATCGTCATTTCCGCCTTTGAAAAGGACCGGCGCGTATTCGAGATAATTGCTGATATTGACCCATGCGGCCATGGTAATGGCCGTCGTAATATCCAGTGAGGCCGAATGGGGGATCCGAACGTAATCATCACCGCCGTCAAGCGCCAGTGAATTTCCCTGTTGCGCATAACCGAATGCAAACAACAAGCTGATTGCATAAAGCATTCTGATGCAATAAAGACAGGTTTTCATGGCTGTATCCTGATAAAGTATCGAATGTGAACGCTTAAGAATATAATATTTTTTGAAAATGCTCTCCTGCATAATATATTTAATTTTACCAGGCATTATTAATAAAAATCACTCAGCGTGAGCATAAATAATGCACAGGTATACCGGGCTGAAAGGATAAACGTGTATGAACATGCAGATAGGCGCCATATGCGATGCGCATATGATTATGGAGGAAAGCTGTGTATCCTGGGGACATTTGACACAATCGAGACTGCGAAACTGCCGGTACTGAGGGCATCATGCGCATATGCGTTCCAGATCCGGTGGGTAAAAGGCGAAAGCGGTATTCATGAAGTCAAAGTGCAGTTTGTTACCGAAGACGGGGAAACGACCCTTGATGAAATGGTGTCAAACCTGAAACTGAGCGTTTCATCGGGTAAAAATATAATTCTGACCAACCATGTAATTAATTTCCAGCAGTTGAAATTCAATAATTACGGCAATTATTATGCGATTCTGATTGCCGATGAACGCAAAATCGGCCATGTACAAGTACACATCAAGCGGAAAAAGGGGGCCTGACCGCTCATTCATTTTTCAGAATGACTTTGATAGTATCCTTTTTCTCCGATTCCCTGAATGCATCCAGAGCGCGGCCAAGCGGGAATGCTTTTGTAATGAGTTTTTCGAGCCGCGGATTTCCTTTTTCGATAAACGCACGTGCATCTTTAAACCGGCCGCATCGCGATCCGACAAGCATTAGTTCATTGACAACGATTCCTGATGGATTGAAATCAAGGTTTTCGGCACAGGTACTTTTAAGCACGATAGTGCCCCGCGGTTTTGTACATTCAACCGCAAGCCCGAATGCAGAGCTGCTCCCCGAGGCTTCAATAACAATATCGTACGGCTCCCTGACAAAATCAGTAAGGAGCACGGTCCGGATATTGCTTTCCTCAAGAAACGAAAGCTTGTTTTCATGCTTGCCGACAACGGTCAGGTCCGCGCCGGTTGACGACACCACGAGGCCGATCAGCAATGCAAGCTTGCCGTCACCGATAAGCAGTACCCGGGACTGTGAAGGGATTTCAATCTGTTCTAGAATTTCACAGGCAGCGGCAAGCGGCTCAATAAAAATTGCCCGGGAATCAGGGATATGTTCCGGAATTTCCACTACAGTCGATTCCGGTATGCAGATGTATTCGGCAAATGCGCCGGGATGGTCCATTATGCCGATCACCGAACGGTCCGGACAGTGCCTTCCGAGACCTGCAGCGCAATAATCGCATTTGCCGCACGCGCAGTTGATTTCTCCGGTTACCCGCCTGCCGATCAGCGACCTGTTTTCCGCTTCCTGTACATGCCCCAGAAATTCATGTCCCGGGATGCCGGTGAACCCGGGAACATATCCTTTGAGTATTTCATGATCGGTATTGCATATCCCGGCCTTGCTGATCCGGATAAGCACCTCATGTTCCTTGCGCCGGGGTATTTCCATGTCGATAATTTTCAAGGTGCCGTCGAAAAATACTGCTTTCACAGGTCTCCTCACTCTCGGAATTACAGGGTTGACTTATCACTACTGAGCCGGCGGCTGTTGCATTCCGGCGAAGAATTTCCTCCGGCAGTTCGGTCGCCGCGTTCCTTCCGGGCAAGCGCAAGCAATTCATTTTCAAGCTGCGTAAAGCGCTCGATTGCCATCTCGACCGACCGTATTTTCGCCGGTTCGTCGCATCGCCGTTGCTTTACTTCGTCGATCCTGTCACGGAGAGAGACCGGTTCGAGGCGAAACCGGGCATCCGCGTACGCAACAATCTTGTTTTCCAGTGTTGATGGGAGCAGTGCAATGTTTTCTTTACCATTGAGAACCGACAATTCATATGCTGAACCGTGCATGATTATCTCTGCTATGTCGTGCAGGCCCTCTGCTCGCAGTATCTCAACTCCTCTGAGCTCATGGTTATCATCACAGTACCGGCCGATATCGTGGAGAAGTCCTGCAATGCGGACTTTTTCCGGGTTGACTGCAAGTTCCGGATTTGTATCGGCGATTTTGTGTGCTAAATTATATGCAAATCGTGCCACCCCGCGACAATGCCTGATCCGGGATTGGGATAAACCATATTTTTGCAGCATTGCAAGCGCTGTGCCGGGAGAAATCATTGCTGAATTTTTCTGCTGCTGTTTCATACACGCGGTTTTCGGCTTCGAAATTATTTTTTCCTTCTCAACATGTCACCGATATTCAGTTTCACCTCTGATGAAACAACCGCAAGTTTGCCGGTAACCGCCCGGTCAAGCGAGTTGCTGCGAAGGTCGCTGATAGAGCAAATCGTAACATCAAAGGGGTTTCTGCCCGGTTTTGAAGGAAGGATACTGAGGGTTTCTCCGGCCTTGAATGGATTTTTAACTTCGACAACTGCCACGGTGCTGTCCAGGCGTTCACGCACGATTCCCACAACACGGATTATCGAATGCGCCTTTGAAGAATGTATCTCCTGAAGGGAATAATCTCCGCCATAAAATCCTGTGGTGTATGGACGATGGTCCAAGTGGTCAAGCTCCCGGGTCCAGTGAGGTCGGGGCGAATAATTGTCCGGTGCGGCAATAAACGTGTCAATTGCTTCCCGGTAGACTTTCACCACCGATGAAACATAATGGATACTTTTATTCCGCCCTTCGATTTTCAGTGAGGCCACCCCCGATGATATTATTGTGTCAAAAATCGGTATGGTATTCAAATCTCTGGAATTAAGGATATATGCGGTGGAACCGGCTTCCTCTACAGTCATCCATTCTTCAGAATAGCCGGGCTTATCGTGTATGCCTGCGATTTTATATGCAAGCCTGCATGGTTGCGGGCAATCACCGAAATTCGGATGACGACCTTCCATGTACGCGCCGATAAGACATCGTCCTGAAATAGACATGCACATGGCGCCGTGAATAAACAGTTCCGTTTCAATACTGCTGTTTTGTGACAGGTTCCGGACCTGGTCGATAGTGCATTCACGTGGAAGGATTATTCGATCGACCCCCTGACGGGCCCAGAACTCCATGCTCAGAGAATTGAAAACGCCGGTTTGTGTGCTCAGATGG
>WJKA01000360.1 GCA_014729375.1 Chitinivibrionales bacterium | reverse complement strand
TTGATATATGCAATGGCATCCGCATCCCGGGCCCACGATGCTACAGGCGCAGGTATCCTGCGCACACATTTCCCCGAGCATGATCCGTTCGGAACATTCGTCTCAATCGAAAAAAACAGCGTATCAAGGCTGAAAATAATCGAGCAGGAAATTCGTAACAAGATAACGCGCACGCTCAAAGATTCGACAGGTTCATGGTACCTCCCATACAATACCGGCCTGTATGTGTTTGACAGGACGCTTCTCGAAAATAACGCGCTTCCCGATTATGCCACACCACCCAAACAGATAATTCCGGAACTCGAACGTGCCCCGAAAATCGGCTATGCCGCCACCGACTGTATACCTTTTGCCGGCAATCCGGCCGTGCTTGCAATAAAACCGGAATCATTCGGGGTGTTGAAAACAGCACAGGACTTGGAGCCGCTCTCGAATCTGGGAACGCGATTCGGATTGCAGAAAATATGCAAAAGAGTGGAAAATAAAATGCGAAATAATTAGATTAGAAGTATGAAAACAGTTTCAATTTTAAATCATAAAGGCGGCGTGGGCAAAACCACACTGACCGGCTGCACGGCACAGGCACTGGCGCTTACCGGATTTCGTGTCCTTGCAGTTGATAATGACAGCCAGCATAATCTCTCTACAATGCTTGGAACCGGCGTGTGCGAGCCGACTATCCGCGATGCCTATATTAATTCTGAGACTGAAGCGCCACAGCAGTTTCTTCATGCTGTCCGGAAAACCGAAATAGAAAACCTGCATATAATCACTTCGTCACGGTATCTCCGGGATTCCGACGTGCCCAATGACTGCCATCTGCAACGGGTTGTTGACAAATGTGACCCCGGGCGTTTTTATGATTACATGCTTATCGACAATGCTCCGGGCCTCGACCGTCTTCAGGAATCGGCAATAAATGCTTCCGATGAAATATTCGTTCCAACAGAACTAAAGCAATTTGCAGTCAACGGTATTACGGAAATGGAACAGATTCTGAAAGACCGGTTCCCGGACGGTCCGCACATCACAAAAATTATTCCCAACTATTACCGGGATACCAAACGGCATAACAGTTTTATTGCAGCACTCAACTCGCTTTTTCCGGGGCGGATCACCAGTACTGCAATTCCGATCGACCGGGTGTTTGACGAGCTTATCATTGAAGGCAAAATTTTGTTTCTGCACCGGCTCTACTCCAAAGGCGCGGCCTACTATCTCAAGCTGATTCACGAACTGTTTAATCTTGACGAAGAAGAAGCCTGGGAGCGGATGATGGAAAAACGAAAAGAGCGGATAAGTGATGAAGCGCGGGAGCGATATTACCGGCAACGAAACAGTGAAGAAAGGGAACAGCAATGAAAAATCCGAAAAAATCAAAGGGCGAACAGGTCTTTGCCGGTACGGTGGATGCTGTTCTTGCAGATAAAATAGCATCACATGCAAAAAAGAACGCGGGAAACGGCCGGTACGAATCAACAGATCAGACAAAAAAAAGCACCCCGGCCGCGAGAAAAGGTAACCTGAAAACCGTGCTTGTCATTGCCCTGACCCTGGGAATTATTTCTATTCTGATATATTCATTTCTGAAAAAACTCTTAAAAAGGGATAAATTATTATGAAAGTGGGGAAATAATGGCTGTTAAAGGCGTAATTCTTGATCTTGACGGTGTAATTTGTACTACCGATGAATATCATTACCATGCATGGAAAAAAATTGCGGATGAAGAGGGGATTTATTTCGACAAGGAGATTAATGAACGCTGCCGCGGTGTCAGCCGCATGGCAAGCCTTGAAGTTATCCTGGAGCGCGCCGAACGGTCATATTCTGATGATGAAAAGGCGAAGCTGGCGGAGCGAAAAAATAATTATTATAAAGAATCGCTCAAAGAACTGACACCGGACGCAATTTTTCCCGGTGTAAAGGAACATATGGAAGAGATGCGGCGCCGGAATATCAAGCTTGCCGTGGGATCCGCCAGCAAAAACACGCCGACAATTCTCGAACAGATCGGCCTGGGTGATTATTTTGATGCTGTTGCCGACGGCAATGCAGTCACAAAAAGCAAACCCGATCCCGAGGTTTTCCTTGTTGCCGCGCAGCGACTCGGACTGAAACCTGAAGAATGTCTTGTTGTTGAAGATGCTGTGGCCGGGGTGGAAGCCGCGCTGAACGGTAATATGAAAGCAATGGCAGTTGGATCGGCGGCAAACGATCAACGCGCGCCTCTCCGCGCAAAAGACCTGGCATCGATCAGTGTCGATAAAATCCTTGCCGCCTGAACCGGCAGACACAGCCGGCCATCAAGTTCCTGTTGCAAAAAGGACCGGTATACCCGGTGAGGGGGAATCCTCAGCGGGTAAAATGGACCTCAATATACTTTTCCACAATGTATGGTTTGCCATACCCGATTTTTCCTGTGTCCTTGCCGGCAACATAATCGGCATTAGGCCCTAAAATCCGGGAGACAGAGTCAGGTTGCGGAATTTCGGGAGAGTAGGCGACACTGACTTTTATTCGAGGTGAAATACTTTTGAATTTTGTAAAACATTCCTCCGAGCGCTTTGTCCCGCCTTTCTGATTAACGGTTTTGTAATACCATTTGCTGTCGTCAATCGTGTATCTGCGGTCGATCCTCCCCTCCTTTACCGCGCATGTTTCTTCCTGCAGAATCCCGAAAAACTCTTCATCCTTTTCCCGCTGGAAAAACGGACGGGCAACTTTCAGTTGAAGATTGGTCCCCTCGGGGAAATTTGTCAAAACCAGAATATCAACACTTCTTCCCTCAGTCATCTTTTTGACCTGGAGGGAAAGAGTATATACAAGCACCGGCTTTTCAGCTTTTTTCTTTGCCGGTTTTTTCACTTTCTGTGGTTTTTTCTTCTCCCACCGCGTCCCCTTGATTGCAAACTTCTGAACTTCATATTTCTGCAGGCCACCGTGAGAAAATTCACAAAAGCAGTACGCCGCTCCCTCGTGATTCATCCCCGGAAGATATAAAAACAGCGTGAAGTTGTTCCATAATGTATTGCCGTCTTTCCAGATCGCCTCGGCAGTTGTTTTCATGTTACTGCCGGACGGCAATTCTTCAACATTAACCAGCGCTTTCATGATAAATTTAGAGGACACAAAATTACCGAGAACCTGCTGATCAATTATTGTATACGAAAGCGTGTCGGCAAAAAGCGCAGATGCGGAAAGTGAAATCAGAAATGCTGTTCTCATCCCGTTTACAATCATTTATCTGCTCCCGGGGCCGGATTTGTCTGGCTTGTATGTAATATATTATAGTCAAATAGATTGGTATGCAAGGATTTTATTGCAGTAAATGCCGGGAACCCCATTCCGGCCTGATTCAGGAGATAAGGCTGAAATGGGAGGACATTGAATTGAGGCAGGAATCGAAAAATGAGGCGTAACGAGAATCACGGTACAGGGCATCGTCGTTTTCTACCTGAAGAGAATTGCATAAAATATATAAAAGCGAATAATAAAGCGGCCGGATTGTACTTGGGTTGGCAAACGGGTGAAGAGCGCATATGCGGCGAAGCTGACGGTCGGTAACACAGGCCTTCTGTGCCCATTCTTCAAGTGAAGAAATTACTTCTTTATGGAGCAGCATATAGGTGTTGAGATATTGTGTCTTTTTCCCGCCGAGAATATACCCGAGCGCAGCAATACCGCATACTTCATTGATAAGCCCGGGCGCGATCTCCGGTGATTTGTCAAATACATTGAGCGCACCGCATTTCATGGCCTCTGAAGCAGTATTCATCAATTGAAGCCCTGAAAGAACAAGGATAAACGGAAAGTCGGGATTGGCTTTAATAATATCCAGGCTGTTCTGCCCGTTCCCCAGATCAACATCAAGAAGCCAGCAATGCCACGGCTCAGTCGCAGAATGAATTATAGCATTCGCCTGGTCAAAGCTTGATGCCGTATGGAGATTTATCAAAGGAGATTTAAAAGCCGACGAGTAAAAATCGATCACCATCGGCATATCATCAACAAGCAGAATATTGATCTTTTTGTAAAAATATTCACAAAGCTTGTCGGCATAATTATGTGCAGTAAGCCTGGCCATAGCATTTTGTTATTGTTGCAGGTGGTGCACCCTTTTATGAAAATATAATACGTATATGTTAATATGCATAATAAATGTTAGATTTATGTGAAATACCTGTTCTTGTATTCAAGTAACAGTACAAGTCCTTATGGATAATTTCAACAGCCATTCCGACGGGAGCCTGCCATCCGGTCGTTTTCTTGCCTGGAAAAAACATTGATTCCGGCTTTTGACACAGTGACCAACCCGGCACACAGTAGTCACATTTACGATAGAATTGCAGAATTGCTCCGGAATCTGTATTTTATGAACGTACAATACGATTGTAACCCCCGGCCCAAAGGCCGGCACAGAGAACAGGCACTATGGCATTCATTGCAGATATTCATATTCATTCTCCCTATTCGCGGGCAACCTCGAAGTCACTCAATTTTGAAACCCTGTATCAATGGGGATGCATTAAAGGCATTTCGCTTATCGGCACGGGAGATTTTACGCACCCGGCATGGATGGAGGAAATAAAGAAAAAGCTCGTTTCCGGTTCTGACGGTCTTTTGAGGCCGACGCAGCCACCGCCGCCCCCGGAAGGCTACCGCTTTGGAGATGGGTGCAATACTATTCGATTCATGCTTACCGCTGAAATCAGCAACATTTATAAATCAGGCGGAAAAACCAGAAAAGTGCACAATCTCATTTGCATGCCTGATATTGATTCAGCAGAGCGGTTTTCTTCAGCGCTCGACAGAATCGGGAACATTCATTCCGACGGCCGGCCTATCCTCGGTCTCGATTCACGCGACCTGCTCGAAATCATGCTCGAATCATCACCGCACGCAGTATTGATCCCGGCACATATCTGGACCCCCTGGTTTTCCGTGCTTGGTTCAAAATCCGGTTTTGATTCGATTGAAGAATGCTATCGGGACCTGTCAAGCCATATTTTTGCAGCCGAAACAGGGCTTTCTTCAGACCCTCCGATGAACTGGCGGGTATCGTCATTGGACCGCTATACTCTGGTCAGTAATTCTGATGCCCACTCGGCATCAAAACTCGGACGTGAGGCAAATTGCTTTGATTGCGACTTAACATACGATGCTGTTATGGATGCATTGCGCACCGGTCAAGACGCCGGCTATCGCGGAACGCTGGAATTTTTTCCGCAGGAGGGAAAATACCATTATGACGGTCATCGAAAATGCGACATCTGCTTTGCCCCGCAACAGAGCAAAACGCACAACGGCCGCTGCCCCGTGTGCGGCGGGAAATTGACCCTCGGTGTGATGTACCGCGTTGAAGAACTGGCCGATCGTGATGAAGGAATCCGTCCTCCCTCGGCACTACCGTTTACACACGTTCTTTCGCTTGACAGTGTGCTGTCGGAACTAATCGGAACTGGTCCATCATCGAAAAAAGTACAACGAGAATACCGCCGCCTGATAAATTGTCTTGGCCCCGAACTTGAGATATTACTCACTGTTCCGCTTGAAGACGTACGCAGAAATTACTCATCGCTCCTGGAGGAAGCAGTATCGCGCCTGCGAAACGGTGCAATAGAGGCCGTACCGGGATATGACGGCGAATTCGGTAAAATCAAGGCGTTCAGAGAAAATGAGCTGGATCAATTGAAAGGACAAGAGGTGCTTTTTGATTCAGCACCGAACAAAAATGCAGCGTCACTTAAACGGCACAAGAAAGCAGCGATTCCCGAAACAAGGGAAAAATCCGGTACCTGCAGCGAATCCGAATCAGCAGATATAGCTACGGAATATCCCGGTGACATAAACAGCGATCAGGAGGAAGCGATACACGGCTCCCAGTACCACATCATGGTGATTGCAGGCCCCGGCACAGGAAAAACCAGAACGCTTGTGGAACGTATCGGGCACCTCATCCAGGACAAATCAGTTAATCCGTCCTCCATTCTGGCAGTGACCTTTTCAAACCGGGCATCACAGGAAATCGGGCAACGCATCGAATCCATGCTGCCGGCACCCCGCAGAGATTTAACACCGACAGTCACGACTTTTCACAAGCTCGGATTCCTTATTGTCAAAGAGCATTTTGCAGCCCTCGGATTCAGGCGGGAACCGGTGATTTTAGCAGAGCAGGAAACAGCCGGGTTCTTTTCCCGTGCTGCGCAATCGGGCACAAAAAAGGAATTATCCACGACCGCCGCATCTCTTGAAAAGCTGGTTGTTCTCTCCATTGAAAACAATCCCGGCCTCCTTTCCGATATCCCGCGTCTCTATTCGCAGGCAGGACCGGTTGCCGAACAATATTATGTCCACAAAAAGGCCCATCACCTGCTGGATTTCACCGATCTTCTTCTTCTGCCGCTTTCATTGCTGGCGAACAATCCCGAATACCGTGACCGGTATGCTGCACGATGGGATTATTTTTTTGTGGATGAATTCCAGGACATAAACGCGCTGCAATACCGCCTGCTCAGGTTACTGGTAACCGGCGATAAACATCTTTTTGTTATCGGC
>WJKA01000031.1 GCA_014729375.1 Chitinivibrionales bacterium | reverse complement strand
TTCCGGAATTTTCGGCGATTCGATTGTCACGCCGGTGCTTGGGTCCGGTGATTTCTATCCTGCTGAAGCATATCACCAGGACTATTACAAAAAGAAACCCGCGCACTACCAGCAATACAGAATTGGCTCAGGACGACAGGGGTTTTTAGACAGTGTCTGGAAAAACAGGGACACAGTAACACTGGTTTATGCACGACCTCCCGACAGCATTCTCCGGGAAACGCTGACCGATATGCAGTACACGGTGACACAGAAAAACGGTACAGAACCGGCGTTTGATAATGAATACTGGGACAATACCGATGAAGGGATTTATGTTGATATTGTTTCGGGCGAGCCTTTGTTCAGCTCAACGCACAAGTTTAAATCAGGCACCGGGTGGCCGAGCTTTTATCAGCCGCTTGTGGAACAGAATATCATTGAGGTGATCGATAAAAAATTCGGCATGACACGGACAGAGGTCCGCAGCAGGTTTGGAGATTCGCATCTGGGGCATGTATTCGATGATGGTCCACCACCTGCCGGATTGCGGTATTGTATCAATTCGGCGGCGCTTCGGTTTATTCCGGCAGATTATCTGGAGGAGCAAGGATACGGAATGTATTCTGGACTATTTTGACAAGGTCATGGCCGCCGCCACACAGTAAAACATTCGTTAATTCAATTGTAGAGGCTGACTAAGCAGGCCCCTACAATATTTTTATTATAGAAAAAAGAATTAGTCGAATGCCATATCTGTTTTCCAGGATTCCCATACTTTCCCAACCAGATCAGGTCCGGGTTTCAGGGTCATTTTGCCTGGTTTCCATCCCGACGGGGTAGCTTCAGTGCCTTTACTTTTGCGCACAAGCTGGAATGCCTGTATCTGACGAATCGTTTCTTCGACATTTCTTCCAACCGGCGGCGTGAGGACTTCGTAGCCCTGAATGATACCATCAGGATCGATCAGGAACCGTCCGCGGGTTTCAACGCCGGCGTTGTCGTCGTACACCCCATACACCGAACCGACTTTCCCGCCGGCATCGGAAAGCATAGGGTAGGGGATACCGCCGCCTTTGCCCATTTTCGATAATTCCTTATCGTTCCACACCTTGTGAACGAACATGCTGTCGACACTCATTGACAGGACTTCAACACCCAGTTTCTGAAATTCGGCATATTTTTCTGCGACCGCAGAAAGTTCGGTTGCTCAGACAAAGGTGAAATCGCCGGGGTAGAAACAGAGCGCTACCCATTTGCCGAGATAATCGGAAAGCTTGACAGTGATAAATTCCCCTTTGTGATACGCCGGAGCCGAAAAGTCAGGGGCTTTTCTTCCAACCATAATCATAGATTTTACCTCACTTTTCTGAACAGGGTCTTCATTTCTACCGGATGATGGTTTTTCTCCCACAGGACCTCCTGCAGGGCGGGCGCAACCCGCTTTCGCTTTCTCGGGCATAGGCATTCTCCTTTGATCGTTATGCAGTTTATAAATAATTGCAGCCCTTTACTGATAAGTGCTGCAGGTTGTTGCCTGTTCACCTCTTCACATACAGTGGCGAATATATCTTGAAAATACAATAATCCATCACTACCGGCTGGTGTAACGTCAGAGGTGTTATTTTTCGGGCTTCAATACATAAACCGGGCTCATGTAGTAGACGGAGTGATAGAGGCGGCTGATCGTATAATGCTTCCTGATTAGACGCACGATAGTATCTTCCGCATAGCGGAGGTCGGTCAGGTACAGGCGCGGTGCGATAATCAGGCTGAATTGACGGGTAGAGATTTTCTTCTCGATTTCCGGGAACGATTTCAGACCGGTTTCTCTGAACTGAAAAAGGGAGTTGAACGGGGTATACAGCGTTTTCCCCGCCTTATATGCATACATATCGTGAACCAGTGCATAGATTTCTCCCCGGCTATCAGCGATCAGACGCTCGATCTCCAAGGCTACGTTTCTGTCGGAGACGGAGGGGACCATAATGGGACGGATAGCGATAGTCAATTGCGCCGATAGAAGCAGGGGAACAGCATTTCGCCCGAATGTCGTGCTGAATTTGCCGGACACATGATGTAAACCGTCCGCCGCAGTCAGGGACAGGGGGAGCAGTGCAAAGGCGAAATTGCTGACCGAGCCGCCTGTGGTGGCATAGCTGTACAACGCGGCTGTGCAGGAGATGACCGCTGCCCAGAAAATTGGGCTTGCAGAAGAGCGGCGAAATGCAATGACACAGGGGACCGACGCCGCAATATAGAAAAATCCATTCTTGAGAAGAAAGAGGGCCCCGTGTATCAGACGATACGGAACAATCCTGTACGTTGACGGTATCTCGAAACATGCTGCATAAAAGCCGCCTTCGGTTATTGCATTGGCGGCGATACCGATTACCACTCCTGCAGCAAGTGTTGCCAGGAAAGGAATCGTCATCCTTTTTTTGATCGTTGGAAATCCCGCCATGCTCAGAGCTGCAAAAAAAACAATGCCGGTCTGCTTTACATAAAAGGCAAGCAGCGCAAAGATCAGGGCAGTCCACCATTTTCTTGTACCCGGACCGGGGCGTGTCGCGAAATAAAGAGCAAGCATGCCAAGAAAAAGGCAGAGTGCGTTGGGATGATATTTCTGAAACGTGTGACCGGTTAAAGATTGGGAAGCAAGAGTTAGCAGCATCCCGGTGAGGACCGGCAACGGCGGAAGATGCATGTTTTTTGCAAGGATACCTCCGCCTGTCAGGATTATGCCGAGAAACGAAAGAATTGAAATCAGCCTTCCGGTCCAAAGCTGCGCGCCGAATAGCGCATTGAGCGGAGAACCGAGCAGTTGCATGCCGAAAGTATAGGGGATGCTGGTCAGATGATCGGGGCTTGTGCGGGGATAGGGATTTTTGCCCCGGCTTATCAGTTCGGCCTGATAGCACATGTCCCATTCCCCCCAGTCCTTATGTTCGTAAGGCCAGGTGAGTGAAATCCAGATAACTGCCCCAAAGAGCGCCAGATGGATGATGCTCGGTGCTGCAAGAAGAGTTACTGTTAATGGAGAGATATGTTGATGGTGTTGAGACATGCTGATAATGTCTGTTTCAATTTTTGTAAATAGGTGGAGCCTGTGAAAGTGAAGCCTGGTTGCATATCCGGAACTGTTTCCCCGGTTTCGGTGTCGGTTGTACCGGAATGGGTTCGTAGCGAATCACGCATATACCGGTTGAATCCTGCATACACCGCTTCACAATAG
>WJKA01000359.1 GCA_014729375.1 Chitinivibrionales bacterium | reverse complement strand
TTCGCTTTAACGGGCAGGTCTGGACCAAACGATCAATAATCCCCAGGTGTGAAAGAAATGAAGAAAAAGCAACCAACCCGCCAAACGGGGCCATCTTCTTGTTACTTTTCTCAACGGAAATTCTGCCGCCGTCAGTATCGAATGTAAACCCCATGGCCTTCACCCTTTCAGTGAATGATTTTTGTACCGCAAACGGCTCACAACTCCATATCGGTACTTGAATTAGAGAAAATACATGTTTGACCAACTGCGGTTTTTCCGATTATGAAAATATCTTTCGTGTTTTGGGCGAGAGTCTACAATGGTTGTAAAACAATTATGGAGACAAGGAGATAGTTTAATGGTTAACGATAAATCAAAAGAATACTGAACGAAGAAAAATCGGTCATTTTCAGTCGGATTCACCGGTCAAATTGAACCGGATTGGGGGGCATTTTCAGCCGGATCGGGCAGAAAGTAGGCTTGCCCGGCGAACAGGTCCAGAATGTGATATCGGTCGGTATGCTCTCCGAAGGATAGGACGCCCAGAATGTAACGCATATTATGGGACTTCGGGCATTTTCGAGCCAGTTGCGGTCCTTTTCTTACCCGCAGACTTACCCTTCCCTCCCCCTCTCCCTGTATTTTATCATATACTCCCGTGTCAGTCTCACCACAACCGGGGAGAGGACGATCAATGCGATCAGATTGGGCAGTGCCATGAGTCCGTTGGCGGCATCGCAGAAATCGATTATTGGCCCGATTTTCCAGCACGCACCGGCAACAATTATCGCGCAATACAGCATCCGGTACCAGAATACTACTTTTTTGCCGAACAGGTAATCTGCAGCGCGGTCGCCGTAATATGACCAGGAAATCAGTGTTGAAAATGCAAAGAAAACAACTCCTGCGGAAACCAGTTTCTGCCCGATCGCGTGTCCCAGGCCGATCTCAAACGCCATGCTTGTCAGCAGTCCTTTTTCGATACCTTCGATCGCATATGCTTTTGTCATAACAATGGTCAATGCGGTTATTGTGCAGATTACGATAGTATCGATAAACGGGCCGAGCATGGCAACAAGGCCTTCACGGACCGGTTCTTTTGTTTTTGCAGCGCCGTGCGCCATGGCAGCAGACCCCAGACCGGCTTCATTGGAAAACAGCCCGCGCGCAACACCCATCCTGATAACCGTGCCCAGCAGCCCGCCGCTCAATGCCTCCGGCTTTGTAAAGGCTGCATGGAATATCGTACCGAACGCCTCAGGGACCAGTGTGATATTTTTGAAAATAATGATCAGCCCCGCGCCTACATAAAAAACCGCCATCAGCGGGACTATCTTTGAAGCGAATTTGCCGATACTCTTTATGCCCCCGATAATGACCATCCCGACCAAAACCGCGATTACTATCCCGATAATAATATCAAATGCAAAAAAATTATCCGCGTCCGTGCCGAACACCAGCGAGCGCAGGCTTACGGCAACATTATTGATTTGAAACATATTACCGATCCCGAAACTGGCGACCGCGGTGAATACGGCAAACAGGACAGCAAGGAATTTGAATTTTTTTCCCATTCCTATCTCGATAAAATGCATTGGACCCCCGTGCGCTTCACCGGTCTCATCGATTCGGCGGAAATGGACGGCAAGCGTGCAGCTTGTAAATTTTGTCGCCATGCCGACAAACGCAGTAATCCACATCCAGAAAACAGCACCGGGCCCGCCCAGAAGGACCGCAGCGGCAACCCCGACGATATTACCGGTACCGATTGTTGCGGACAGTGCAGCAGACAATGCCTGAAAATGATTGATCTCACCGGGGTCGCCGGGATTGTCATGCTTTCCCCGCAGTACATCGATCGCATGTAACAATCCCCGGAACTGAATTCCTTTGAGGAAAAAGGTGAGAAAAAGCCCGGTCCCGACCAGGAGTATCATCAGCGGCGCCCCCCAGATTATTCCGTCAAGCCAGGCAATCCTCTCGGCAAGTGACATACAATATCTCCTTTGTTAAGTACGAACGAACTGCGAAATGATAGCAAAGCGGATATATTCCTTATCCTGTAATTCGGCCGGAACGAATGACGATGACCAGTCACGGACGATTTCGGTTGGGTGACCTTTGATCTTTCCCGCTCCGGCTATCCCCCCTGCTAATCCAGGACCGTCACAAGCGCATCATACCAGGCCTGGGCCATTTTCAGTTCACCCTGTTCATTCGGATGGACCCCATCCCAGGTATCATACCCGGTCCTGCTGTCAAAGCCGGTTGCCTGGTCGACAATGATTATTTCCGACTTCTCAGTACTCATCTGACCGGCAAGCCCGGGGACCAATTCATTGAGCGAATCGATCCAGGAGGTGCCGCCGTCAATCTGAATTATTGTCGCCAGAAGAATTGTCACTGATGGATTATCATTCTGCAGGGTTGTTATAATCGATGCCATGTCACCGTAGGTTTCAGAGAGAGGATCGTTGAGGTTGTTTGTGCCGATATGGATCAGCACAATATCGGGCGTATACTCCTGGAGCCACAGCGACAAAGAGCCTTCACCCGCTCCGGCAAAAGGGGAACCTTCAAGTATATGCCCGGTGTCCCATCCCCAGTGACCTTCATGGTCTGTATCAAAATCAGGATCAGGCGGCGGACCGTAGTGGTTTTCATGCATTGATCCGACGAAATCGACGGTATATCCTGCGGAATCGAGCTTGTGCCACAGCGCGCGGCGGTAGGAATTATAGGCGGTGTTTCCCATGGTGATCGAATTCCCCAGCGGCATGATCCTGACTGCCGTTTCAATCACCGATGACCTGCGGGTAATACCGTTTATCGTATCATACCCGAGAAAAAACGTGTCGCGCACAAAATAGTCACGGTCATAATACAGCGAGTCGACCAGTTTCCATTTCTTATAGATACTGTCAATCGCTGTTGTCACATCCCGGTAGTAAACAGTGTCGTAGATCGTGTCTCTGTTGATTACCGTGTCGATAAGCGACTGTTCGCTTGTATCGATCGTAACGCGTACCGTATCGGTATCATACAGCTCACTCCAGGTTGAATCGATGAGATGGGGCTCTGCAGGCGCGTGCGGGTTGTGCTCAAAACATCCTGCAAAAAGTAATCCTACGATAAAAAATGCACCGGCGGTCCGGCATGAATTTGTGTTATGCATGGTCAGACACTGAG
>WJKA01000358.1 GCA_014729375.1 Chitinivibrionales bacterium | reverse complement strand
GCTTTGTTTTCCATTTTTCATAAAATCTGTTTAGTAAATGATAGCGTCCAATCTGTTGTGCTTTATCCATATAGGTACTATGAATAGCCGAAGGATTATCCAGCGTATATGCGGCAACCGTATTGTCCGCGTGCGCTGTTGACTGTAATCAACGTACGAAGGCCCGATCCGGAAATGATATCAACATGTTCGGCCGGCCCGCTGTAGCCAACTATGCTAAACCGGCTTCGCCGGAGAGGTTAGACGTAAGCCGTCAGAGGTCAGCCGGAATCGATCTTGATATGTTGCGAAAAACATACGCAAAAATGGTAGAAGGCGCCGACCGAGAGTCTAATTATAAGCTAAATTCTTCCCGCACAAGCCGTCCAGCGAGATACACCGGCAGAATGGTGACAGACTTGTAATGGTTTAGATTTTCCAGTGACAAACGAGCTGCTGCTTGGCAGGCATGAGAATTCATGAACAAGCTCAAGCTTTGCATCGCTCCGCGTTTTCCCGATTTGACTTCGACCGGTATGATTTCGAGCTGAATGTGAATGGAAAAAGGCGGCATAAGTGGCAAAGAACTTCCGGGAGGCTGTACTTAGCGCTGGCTTTCTCTGGGTACCGGGGAACACGCCACTCTGCATCGCGTAATTGCGACCATGCTACACCGATGTCGCGTTTTTGCCCCTTTGCCGGTTGCACCCAAGTGCTCATTCTGCTCATTGGCGGCGATTTGTCGTATCGGCACGGCTCTTGATTTGTCTTTCCGGTTTTCAGCCCGGGAGACCCATTGTCAGGCTCACTGCCTCAACTTCAAGAGCAGGCGCTCCATCGCTCAGATGAGTTCTGCGCTCGATATATCAAGCCGCACCGCCGTCATGGCCGCAAGGCAGGTGCGAGAGCCGTCGGTGCACTGGCCACACGTCCCCAGGCCAAGTCTGCCGCGTTCTATCGGCCCCGGGACCACGAGGCGTCACCGCTGTTTCAGGTCGTGCGGGAGCATTTCGATGAGTTCGAGAAGGTCTACCCTGAGCGCTACCAGAAGGCATACGGATACTGGCGACCGGTGATTCGCTCATCCATTGACAAGTTTATGAAGTGCGGCGACCTGAAAGAAGGTTTTGCAAGGGTCCGCTGCCCTAACTGTAAAGCAGAAATCTTCGTGGCGTTTTCTTGCAGGACTCGTTGCTGCTGTCCCAGTTGCGGACAGAAGCGTGCCTTGCTCCTTGCGCATCGACTCAATGACGAGGTACTCGCCGATGTTCCGCACCGGCAGTGGGTATTCACGATTCCTCGACGACTGCGGGTATATTTCCGCTACGACCGTTCGCTTCTGGTTAAACTTTGCCATGCAGCATGGGAGACCGTACAGTACGTTTACGCATTGGAAGTTGATGGAGACTGCGGCGTTCCTGCCATGGTTGGGGCCGTTCAGAGCTTTGGATCGTTGATAAACTGGAATTCGCATGTGCATGGAATAGTCCCAGATGGTGTTTTCACCGAGTCCGGCCATTTCGTTCACATCCCCGATATTGCCGCGCATCGCGCCGAGGAGTTCTGGCATGAACGGGTGTTCGCGCTGCTTCTTGACGAGCACAAGATCAACGACGAGATCGCCGGAAGCATGCGGGGCTGGAAACACTCCGGATTCAGTGTCGATACTTCAGTGCGCATCGAACGTGGTGACAAGGCAGGCATGCAGCGTCTAGTCGAGTACGTCAGCCGCTGCCCTTTTTCACTGGCGCGAATGGTTTCCCTGGCCGATGAAGGCAAGATTCTTTATCGGGCATCACACGCCAATTGCGTCCCGTTTCCGATATCGGGCGACAAGGACCTGATGAAGGGAATACCCCGGAATTTCGAAGTGTTCGATCCTCTTGACTTCTTGGCAGCGGTCACTCAGCACATTCCCGACAAAGGGGACCATACGATACATTACTTTGGATGGTACTCGAACAAGACGCGCGGCATGCAGCGCAAAAAGATGCCCAAGGCGCAGCAGGCGACCGGCATGGATGAACCGGATACGCCGTACCGCTGCAAGTCCAGGATGACATGGGCGGCCCTCATCAAGGCTGTTTACGAATGTGACCCGCTGAAATGTCCTAAGCATGTCCCTGGCCTGAACAGGGATGCGGCGGGACGATGCGGATCGTGTCATTTATAGAAAAGGCGACCCAGGCGTCCGTTGTCGAGAAGATTCTGCGGCACTGCGGTCTCTGGAAAGAGGCTGCACCAAGGCCACCGCCGCAGCCTATCCCTGAGGACGCATTCGAAGAGCCCGTCCTCGACTATGGCTTCTTCGACCGCGTCTGCATCTGATTTCGGCCCTCTGATGAACCGCTGCGGAAAACGCCAGTTGGATTCCTTTGCCCAAACCCTTGATTTCGGCTTCTTCGATAGCTATTTTGGCCTTTGAGTCGAGCCGGGCAGGGAAGGAAGACGGCCACGGGAGACCTGAATTAAGCCGAATGTAAAGAGGGTTTCATCTTACGCCCGCCCCGCTCAAGAAAAATCAAATTGTCTATCAGTTACTGTCGATATCCATGATGCGCTTGATATCGCTGTTGATGATTATACCGGTAACGGCAAGCCTGAAATAATCGTCGGCAATGTGATCTACTCGAATACCGGCGAAATCCTGTTCGATGCAACGCAGGGTCCCGGTATATCATCGCTCCAGTACACCTTCGATATTGACCTGGACGGCCTCGCCGACAGTATCGCATGGATCGCCGATTCTTCGGACACGTTCACGGTTGCATACAGCGGGTATGATACATCGCTGCTGTATGTATGCCCCTTCAACAGGTGGCAGGGGTCCCAGGAGCAGACAACGGTGGGAGTTCTGGCACAGGTCCGGGAAGGGCTTTACCGGTGCTCGGATATCAGCGTTTCATTCCCGCGCTATTCGGCTTTTGCAGGGGATACCTCAGAGCTTACCATCAGGATCGCCAACGCGGGCGATGGACTGCTCGGGCCCGGAGTAATGGTTTCGATTTACAAAATCAATGCCGACAGTACGATAATACCGGTGATAGAAACAGTAACTCCCGCGGAGCTTGCAAGCGGTGGATGGCTGGATATTTCGGTCAATACGCTCATTGCGCCCGTTCCCGGCACAGGAGTGCGCTTTGTTGTGGATACGAAAAACCGGTATTTCGAATGCAATGAAAAGAACAATGTCATTGACTGGTGGTTTGAATAAGAGAGAAAAAGAGTAATAATATCAATAGTGAATGCAGGATTAATAATTATATTTTTC
>WJKA01000357.1 GCA_014729375.1 Chitinivibrionales bacterium | reverse complement strand
GTTATATTTTATTATTACGATACCGGCTTTTCAATTCATTGTTCAGGAAAGGACCACAATGATCGTTTGCGCGGATACCAGTATACGAATGGCAAATGAGGCTTTTTCTCAGTTCGGGTATGTTGTGCTGAGGAGGGGGAGAGAAATTGCCAATACGCAATTAAAAGATGTCGGTATGCTGTTTGTCAGGTCGGTTACCAGGGTAGATGAGGGGCTACTGAAAGATACGCCGGTTAAATTTGTGGGAACCGCGACAATCGGGACCGATCATATTGATACTGGATATCTCCGCCGCGAGGGTATTGGGTTCGCCTCAGCACCGGGCTCCAATGCCGATTCGGTGGCCGAATATGTGGTATCGGCTTTGCTCGCTATCAACAAGAACTCTGATTTTTCCGGCAAAACACTGGGCATAGTCGGTTTCGGCAATGTCGGGAGTCGCGTGTGCTCCAGGGCGCAGGCCCTTGGTATGCGCTGCCTGCTCAACGACCCGCCCAAGCAGGAATCGACCGGATGTGATATCTTTATCAAGCTCCCCGACCTGCTCCAACAGGCGGATATCGTCACTGTTCATGTGCCTTTGGTCACCGAAGGGAGCTATCCGACCATGCATATGATCGATGAGCGTTTTTTATCGATGATGAAAGACGGTGCGATACTGGTGAACACGAGCAGGGGCAATGTTGCCGATGAGGCCGCGATAATCAACTCCCGCTCCAGGCTCGGGGGATGTATTATTGATGTCTGGCAGAACGAGCCGCAGATCAATGAAAAGCTGGTGTCGGTTGCCGATATTGCCACACCGCACATTGCCGGGTATTCGATTGACGGCAAGCTCCGGGGGACAAAGATGATCTATGACGCCGCGTGCGCATTTACATTTCAGGAAAAGAAATGGGGCCCGAAAGGGTATACAAAGGAAGAAAACCATTATCATATTGATCTTCATGACAAAGAGGATCCTGTTTTTGATGCAATGCAATATGTGTATCCGGTCATGGATGATGATGGTGCTTTGCGTGAGGTGATGGGCAAGAAACCCGACCAGCGGGGAAAACTGTTTGATAAAATCAGGGAAACCTACCCGGACCGCTATGAATGTTTCAATTATTCGGTGCATCCGGGAGAGCAGCAGCGCGCGGAGGCCGATGTGCTTGCAGCGCTGGGTTTTTCCGTTTCAGGCTCATGAGCCCGGTACTTGAAAACAGTCGGCTTTTCGACCTATTTTAAACTGTTTGCCACAATTGAATTCAGGACCTTAATCCCCGGAACAGTATGACGGACCCTCTTGACACACTGAAAAATTATCAGGCAGAACATGATTTTCTGATCTGTATCGATTCGGACGGCTGCGTATTTGATTCGATGGAAATCAAGCAGAAAGAATGTTTTTGTCCGCAGTTTGTCAACCATTATGATTTGCAGGCTGTTTCCAAATATGCCCGTGAAGTATGGGAATTTGTTAATCTCTACTCGACAACGCGCGGTGTGAACCGGTTTAAGGCGCTTGTTCGCTCGCTCGAACTGTGCGCTGCACGGAGTGAGGTCAGGGCCAGAAATATCGCTGTACCCGCGGTGCCGGGGGTGCGCGCATGGATTGCCAGCGAGTCAAAACTCGGCAACCCCGCACTTGAGGTTGCAATCGCGCACAATCCCGATCCCGACCTGACGACAGCGCTTGCGTGGTCGAATGATGTCAACGCTGCGGTAGCGAAGATTGTCCGGAATGTCCCGCCATTCCCTTTTGTCAGAGAATGCATGGATATAATCTCAAGCCGGGCCGATATTATCGTTGTTTCGCAAACACCGCTGGCCAATCTGGAAACCGAATGGAAAGAGCATTCCATCGACAGGTATGCGCAGGTTATTGCAGGACAGGAAATGGGCACAAAAAAAGAGCATATCGAATACGCTGTCCGAAAAAGATATGATGCCCGGAAGGTCCTTATGATAGGTGACGCTCCGGGAGACTTGCGGGCAGCACAGGAAAACGGTGTTTCATTCTATCCGGTCAATCCCGGGCAGGAGGAGGGGTCCTGGCGGCAATTTCACGATGAAGCGCTCGGGAAATTTTTTGACGGCACCTATTTGGGGGATTATGAAAAAAAATGCATTGATACTTTCAACGGGTACCTTCCTGGAGCACCGCCGTGGAGTTAGGGGAAAGATGAGGATTGGTTATGGTGTATGCAAACGGCTCACCAAAAGCAGCATTAACAGGCAATGATCTGAAACGCGGACTATATGAAGCCCTGGATAAACTGGGGCCGAAAAAGAAAGTGTGCGTTGTACCGCCGGACATTACCCGGTATCATTCGCGTGCAGGCGAATTGACCGGATATGCGTGGGAATATTACGGCGATGCTCTTACCGATGTACTTCCCGCGATCGGGACCCATTACCCGATGAGCGAGGGCGAAATTGCCCGGATGTTCGGGAGCGTACCCGGTTCATTGTTCCGTGTGCATGACTGGCGGGAAGGCATCGTCACGCTTGGCGAGGTTCCGCCGGACTTTGTCAAAGGGGCGTCGGAGGGGAAGCTCGATTATTCCTGGCCCGCGCAGGTCGACAAGCTGCTTGCACAAAGCGACTTTGATGTAATCCTCTCGATCGGCCAGGTTGTGCCGCATGAAGTTATCGGGATGGCCAATTACAACAAGAATATATTTGTTGGCACCGGCGGCGTTGAGGGTATCAATAAAAGTCATTACCTCGGTGCTGTTTACGGCATGGAACGGATCATGGGGAGGGCGGAAAATCCTGTCCGCAGTGTCCTGAACTATGCTTCAGAGCATTTTGCACAGGACCTTCCGGTCGTGTATGTTCACACGGTTGTCGGCAGGGATTCTTCAGGTGCAATGGCAACCCGGGGCCTGTATGTCGGCTCTGAATCCGATTGTTTTACTGCCGCGGCCGATCTCAGCC
>WJKA01000356.1 GCA_014729375.1 Chitinivibrionales bacterium | reverse complement strand
TGAAAAAGTATTTTTTTCGCCCCGGCCGGCGCGGTTGTCAGCGGTAATGAAAAGATAAAACACGGCACTGTTTCGGGTTAAGCCGACTCAACTTGTGCCGTCCTTCCGGATAATATCGTCAATTTCTTTTCGTACCTGTGCATTGTAAAGAAGCTCTTCAAGGTTATGAGCAACTTTCTTGCCTTCATTGATAACTTCAGATCGTTTCGTGAGAATTTCCAGTTCAATCTCTTTTTTCTTTGTTTCTTCTTTGCGGATTCTCATCAGGAGGATCGATCGACCAAGTGAAATACCGAGCAGAAGAATAAATGCCTGGATCAGTAAAATCAGATATGGACTGTCCACAATCAAACGGTACCTCACTTCTCCTTAACGCCTGATTTCCGGTGCATGACTTCCTTTAATATATCTCCGGAAGAAACAAAAAGCAATCCCCGGGCCGGGTTTTTTAATTCCAGTCGTATTCTCTGCCGTCGGGAAAGGTGACCTTTTTGCCGGACAAGCGTTTTTTAAGGATTTCCAGCCCTTCGGAGATTATATCCTCCCGGACCTTTGATCCCGTAACAAACCAGTTTTCGATATCGTTTCCAATTCTCGTGTAACATTTATCTCCGATATGGTGCTCCCCGAGTTGGATTTCAAGCGTCGTTTTCTCGTTATCGATAATGACATTCTTTAACCAGCGAATACTCATGGCCGTATTCCTTTTTTGGAAAGCATTTGCAGTTACATGGATTTTTCAGCCGAAGATTTATGCATCCCCCTGAATTTTCATAAGCAGGATACGTGCTTTATTTGAAAATACATCGTGTGGATATTCCATGATCAGTTGTTCGAGAATGGTTTTGCCCCGATCAAGTTGTCCTGCACGAATCAGCGCGTCGGCCCGCGTGTATCGCAATTCAGATGAGGCGTTCTCTGTCGAGACATTATTGAGTGCGATTAGCGCCTGTTCGGGTTCCCGGGCACTCAAAAAGGAGTTTGCCAGTCGCAGAACAATTATTTCCTTTGTTGCAACGGGATATTCTGTAAACCGGTCCGACAGTGTTATGGTTTCAGGGCGCCCGATGTAGTGAGCATATTCAACCTTTCCCCATTCAGTGATTGCATCCCGTGAAACGCTGAAGCGGCTGAAACAGAGTTTGTAGTGAAGGATTTCTTCGGCATACGGCCAGGAGGCCTGGAAGGTGAGCGAATCTATGCCGGCCCCTGCCTGGAGCGTTTTTCCGCAGTAAAGGTTCGTGCGGATTTTCCAGAGGAGCGCGTCGGGCTTGTTATTGCGCCACCGGGCATACTCATCGAGTGCGCGCGCGGCATTACACGCGCTGTCGAGCTGGTGCGAAAACAGGTAGTGGCGGATCAGAAGCGTATCGCGGGTTATTGACGGTTGTATCCGGCTGATCAACGGACGCGCCCGGTCGGTAAAGCCGGCCTGCTGATACAGGGAAACAGCCTGAGCAATACTTCCGGTTTCTTGATGGTTTACTTTTTCCAGCCACCATATCGCCGAATCCAGTGCTCCCTGTTCGTGAAAAAGCCGGGACAGGAGTGCTGCACAGGATGAGCGTGCTTTTTCTTTTTTCAAACGGCCGTATGCACTCCGCGCCGGAAAAAACGCCTGGGCATGTCGTCCCTCTTTCACCAGGTTCTTTGCCACTGCAAGCAACTCCTTACCGACAGGGAGTGTATCAGATTCGGTTTTAAGCAGCAGAGAAACTGCTGCACTGTCGAGATTGTACCGGAAATACACAGTAGCAATCCATCGGCGAAACTGCTGAATGCTTTGAATGTCCGGATTTGATTCGAGAAAGCAGCCGGCAAAAGCGTTCAGGGCCGACAGTTGCTGTTCGGGCCCGGCATCGGCGATCAAGCGCGCACAATCGTGCCGTACCAGTGCTTGTATTTTCGGGTCCTGCGCCTGTGCCCGGCACAACAGTCGTGCCGCACTCTCATATTCTTCGAGTACCCCTTTGATCTGGGCCCAACGTATCAGATCGATCCCGGTAAGATTTATCCCCCGGTCGAACACCTGGTACAAACTGTCCGCAGCGGCAATGTCTCCTGCTTTGCGAAGCCGTGATATCGTGACCTGCATCGGCCCGTTCAGTTGTTCCCACCGAGCAATCAATGATGTCCAGTCATTTTTATCTGCTTTTTCTTTGTTTGCTTCTGCGCTTTTGATCCGCAGCGCATTGAAAAGAAGGTCGCGGGAGAAGAAGCCCTGTTTCTGTGAGTACTGCCGGATAATCCGGGGTATTGACGGGCTTGCCGGTCCGCGTAATACCGAATATTTTGATAAAAACAGCGAGAAACAGGTTGAGTCGAGTGATTCGAGATCGGGATTATCCAGAAGCTGCCGTTGTTTTTTTTTCGGCATTTCATCCCAGAGCGAGTCGGAATAGGGGCATTCGGCACTCACCGTACTTCCGAGCAGCAATACCAGCAGTGCCCCCGCTATTCTCGTTATTTGTACCATTCAGACTCCGTGGCCAGAGGATTAGTAAACCGTATATGTATACGGCCAAACCCCCGCGTTTCTTCATAGTTGCGCGCCCATTCTACCGCTGCAGTTCCAATGCGCGTGGGGATCCGCATTCCGATACCATAACCCACCATATCGATACGGGACTGGTTTGAAGCCGAAAAGCTTTCTTCAAATCCAGAACCTCCGTCAAGAAAAATATATATCGATCCGGTTTCATTGAAATAGAGAAGGTATTCGCTCTGGACATATGCTGCTGTGCGAAGGGCGAAACGGTTATCGGTATATCCCCGCATCGATTTGTAACCGCCCACACGGAACAGTTCAACATCGGCAAGCTCTGTTTCTTCGGTAAACAGGTTTTTTGCTGTAATTCCGATAGCTGCAGCCTGGCGCATAAAAAGCGGCACATGAAAGCGCGCGGTAAACCCGGCATGCCATCTCGAATAATTTTTGTCGCTTTTTTCAGCAATGCCTGTCCCGGTTTCGATTACGAGACCGCGGGCAAAAGTTCCCGCACGATATGCTCCGGCGTTTCGTAATACCAGCAGGTCCACGCCGTAAAACCGCCAGGTGTTTCGGGTGGAATCGGCAGGCGACTCAATTGACGTTTCCTGAGCTTTTACAGCGGTCCCGGCCTGCCATTGAGGCTTGAGTTCGGTGAGAAACACTCCTTCCCCGTGGAGATGTCCGTATTCGTTTTCACGTATTTCCAGTCCGAATCCGAGGGTTACAAAAAGGGGAATACCCAATAGCCACGGTTTTGCCACCGACATTTCAAACAGTTGAAGATTTTTTTCTCCTTTGTAGGTCAGCAGCGCCGATTCGCCGGTACCGAAAATGTTAAGCAGCGAAACATCGAGCACGCCGATAAGCCGGTTGTCGCTTTCAGACTGGAACGTCACAGCGCCGTTAATTCCGAGCCCGGACCTGTCCGTGATATAAAACGGTACCGCAACAGTGCCGGCAGGCCCGGTGCCGGAAATGTCTGTTGCGGTGGCGCTCTCCGGTTTCGTGCCCGGTCCGGACAGGCGGGTGTTAAGTACTGCAGGTGGTCCGGTTTTTACATCACTGATATAATCGCGGGAGCCGAGCCTCCGTTGTGACTGCTCGATTGCTGCCGGCGAAAAAATATCGCCCTGTTTCACTGCAATATCGTATGTAAGAATTTGTGTGCGTGTTGATAATTCTCCCATAAGTAACGGAGATGCAAACCGGTATACTTCTCCGGCTTTCATAGTGATGATAACCCTCAAGTGCTCCGAAACGGTGTTACTGTCCTGTACCGGCGATTTTGTTTCAATGGTTATCGAGGAGTGCGCAAATGGACATCCTTTTCGTGCGGCAAAGTTTACGGTTTTTGCAGCAATTTCCGAAATCTCTCCTGCCGCGTATTTTCGGGGGAATGAAATATCAGTCACTGAATCGATACTGCAGTCGAGCGATGATTTGATAATAACCGTGTCGACCCGTGCGCGCATCCCTGTTCTAAACAGTATTGTATCACGGGAAAGCGTATCGACATGGAGATAAAAAAAACCGAGAGAATCGAGAAATTTCCGTGCGGCCGCGGTTTTATCACCGTCTTTTTTTTTGCGAAT
>WJKA01000355.1 GCA_014729375.1 Chitinivibrionales bacterium | reverse complement strand
TGATCCTCTGCCTGGCAATCGGGCTGTTTCTTGCGGGCTCATACGGCAATTTCAGCAGGGCAATTCTGGATGCAAACTGGACGCCCGCGTACGGCGATGACTCCGGATTCTGGAAAATATTTGCAATATTTTTTCCTGCGGTAACCGGGATAATGGCGGGAGTAAACATGTCGGGCAATTTGAAACGCCCTGCTTTTTCTCTTCCTCTGGGTACGTTTGCCGCGGTGCTTACGGGCGCCGCGGTATATTGTGCACAGATTATTATCTGCGGGGGTGCGATATCGCGGGAAGCGCTTGTTGGTGCGCCGTACGAAAGTCTTATGGAGAACGCGCTGCTGGGCAGGGCCGGCGGTTTTGTTGTTGCGCTCGGGGTGTTTTGCGCCACATTGTCAAGTGCGCTGGGTTCGCTTCTCGGCGCGCCGCGGGTGCTTCAGGCGCTCGGTGAAGACAAAATACTTGCTCCGGTATCGCCGTTTGGAAAGCTCTCGAAAACCGGCGAACCGTATCGCGCGCTGGTGCTGGTCTGTTTCATTGCAGCAGGAGTACTTTACTATGCAGTTACCCGCGGGGGCGCTACCGCGCTGAATATCATCGCTTCTGTCGTTGCCATGCTGTTCCTCTTTACCTATGGTATGACCAATCTTGCGGCGTTTGTTGAAGGATTCGGCGGGAACCCCTCATTCCGGCCGCGGTTCAAGCTGTTTCACTGGTCGTTTGCACTCCTGGGCGCGGCAGGATGCATCTTTGCGGCAGTGCTGATCAGTGCAAAAGCAACAATCATTGCCGCTACGATTGTTGCAATGCTTTTTCTGTATGTTCGACGGTTTGTGCTGACAACATCATTTGGAGACGCGCGCCGGGGATTTGTCTACTCACGTATCCGGGAATACCTGATCATGCTTGCGCAGCTTCCCATGCACCCGAAAAACTGGCGGCCAACAATTCTTGTGTTGTCGGGCAATCCCAACAGCAGGTTGACACTGGTGAAATACGCAATCTGGCTCGGCAGCGGGCGGGGAATTGTCAGTCTGGTATCTGTTCTGAGCGGCGCCTTTGATGCAATGAAAGACCGCCGGAAACTGCACATTCAGGAGCTGGAAGCGTTCATTGCGAAAAACAGGCTTCAGGCGTTTCCCGAAGTGACTGTTGCCGATGATTACGAAACCGGGATCATGCAGATTTTCCAGTGTAATTCGATCGGGCCGCTCAAGCCGAACCTGGCCGTACTTGGCTGGAGTCCTGATCCGCAGCGTGCCCGAAGCTATGTGCGGCTTCTCAATGCTGCCCGCACACTCAATATCAGCTTGATCCTCATAAAAGACCAGGGCCTTCCGGATTCCAAAAAAAGAAAGCGGCGAATCGATATCTGGTGGCGGGGCCAGAAAAACGGATCGCTTGTCGTTATTCTTGCCTACCTGATCGCGCTCAATCATGAATGGGCCAGAGCAAAAGTGCGGATACTGAGGGTTGTCAAAACAGAGCAGGAGAAAGCGCCTGCGTTTGATGAGCTGAAAACACTTATTGATGCTGCTCGTATGAAAGCAAGAATCGAAATTATCGTAACGCAAAAACCGGTTGTGGACACGATTACCAGTGCATCTTCAGATGCATCGGTAGTATTTCTGGGTTTTTCGGTTCCTGAAGAAAAGGATGCAGAGAAATTTCAATCGGCCATCAGTCACCTGGTCAAGGACCTTCCCACGACACTTCTTGTATACTCCACCGGTGAGGCCGACCTTATTTCATAATCGGGGTCGGGGTCGGACCACGCATAAACCATTGAATTTAAACAAATAAAACTAACCTCCTTGTCAATTTTAAGCGCTTAGAACGCCAATTCCGGCACCAAAATTCGCTCCTATGGATACTTGTCCCTGTAAAAGCATCTGCCGGGGTACCAGGGAGACGGCAGCTTCTGAAACATCCCTCCATCTTAATCCTGAATTCCGCAGTTGAGCGATTCAACTGAGGAATTGTGGATACCATTAGAGGGTGTAACGTAATCAATATTGCACATTTTCTCCTGACCTCAGCCTCAACTATTGAACAATCCTCCCTGTTTTTGCGACTATAACTGGATACATTTATCAAAAAAAAGTTTTCCCGTTCAGTCATAATGTTTTATATTGTTCTGGAATGCGAAAGGGTTGCTGCACTGATTTTTGAAATCGGGCGCAGTGAAAGCTGTTAAATGTTTAGGAGCAACATGGCAGGGGGATTAATTCCCGCCAGTTATTGTTTTAATGAACACTTCAATTGGAGGACGCTTACATGGCCGGGATCACGCGTAGCAGATCTGCTTTAGTCTTATGTATGCTGTGGGGAATTGTGCCGTCTCTTGCCCAGGATTATCCCGATACGCTCTGGGTACGGGTAATTTACTACGACTATATTGCTGAAAGAGTGAATGGAGAAAATTCAAATCCGGAATTTAATATTGGAAGCGCCTCGGCAGGTCCACACACAGGTATGGTATTACCCGATAGTCTTGTATATGATACTGCAAACGCGTCATTTTTTCGAGGCCAGAATTGGTCATTTGATTCTATTGCCAAACCTGTTCTTGGGCCTCGCCCCGTGCTGAATTGTATGATTGACCGCTGGTATCGTTCCTGGGAACCGGTAGATGAACTATATATCTACGAGCCAAACTCAGGAAATCGAACAGATTGGGAATGCAATAACCTTGTGAGCGTACCATATGATGCCGGCTATCAGACCTTTGATGAAGAAGCGTTCAAAAATTCTGTTATTTTCGATTCATTACCATTTACTCATGTTGATGGAGCGCCGGCGAGCGTCTATGAATTTAAAAGGCTGGGGGATTGGTCGAATCCTCCCGGTCCATATGATAATTACTGGGAAATACCTGAATATGCAGGATTTTTTCCGATTGACACAAAGGGGTTCGGGGTGGACCCGGTTGCAGGAGATGAGAAGCATAATTATAGTTTTACAATGGAAATGCACTATAAATTTATGTATCAACCGGGGCTGACATTTAATTTTTTTGGCGATGATGACTTATGGGTTTTCGTTAATGGTGAGTTGCTGATTGATTTAGGCGGCGTACATAGTTCAGCTTCAGGAGGATTTGATTTAGATACTCTCGGTCTGGTTGAAGGCGAAGTGTACGAACTTGATTTGTTTTACGCCGAGCGAAATATGGTTAATTCCCGTATACAAATTACCACAAACCTTTTCACCAGCGTGCCGAGCGAAGTTGATATTACCGTTCTTTCCGATACAATAGCTGCAGGGCAAATCGGCAGTGCAGAGGGGGTAGTCAAAGATCAGGACGACTCTGTGCTAATAGCTGAAAGCCAGCAGATACAGTGGAGCTTTATTGAAGATTCTATGAAGACTGGTGATGAAATTTTCAATGAACAGGGGGATTCAACATGGTTCACTGCAACAATTGCTCACCGGTATATATATATCGTGGGTATATTCACGGATCCATTAAATCCTTCCCGGTCTGTATCGGATACAGAAGCCGTATGGGTAAAGCCGGGAGAGCCCGACCATATTGTAATTGAAGGGAATCCAGATGGATTGACGGTCAGCCCCAACAGTGATAATCCAATCGACAGTATTTCTATTGGTGCGGATATGACGGAATATAGCCAGGTGTATGCAACTGTCCGTGATGAATTCGGTAATTATATCGAGCAATCAAAGCAAACCGCCTGGGATTCACTTGCAGCTCCTGAGCTGGTTGTCTCGGCCGAAGTTGGAGACAATCCATCTCAAGGCCAGGGTAAAATCACTAAAACTGCAGATAATGGACGATCATATGTAACAGCTGCAAGCCTGCAATATGCAGGAGACAAGTTTAAAGATTCGGTTATTGTCAGGGTAGATCCTGCACAATACGACTCATTGAGAATTCTTGATGCCAACCGGAATCCAATTGACAGTATTTATACCACGATTGAAGATACTGCTACGCTCTACGTTCAGGCACGACGAACCGATACCCAGAATTGGCAGGACATTCAGGCAGACTGGCAATTATCAAACCTGCCATCATCCGTTCCTCCTCCGGTATCCTCTCAAACATGGGATTTTGCTCCAAGTGATACGGGACTGGGAACAATTACGGTAACAAAAGGTGTTTCGCATACACAATTAACCTTTTCAATTCCGGCCCGTGTTGGTACCGGCGAAGCCAATATGCTTTCACTGTATCCTGCAACCGGTATGCCCGGTGCGGACAATGCTCCCTATCCACCATCAAGCCAGATCATTGCGGTAAGCGCAGACTCTACATTTCCGATTGTTGCAAAAATATTTCATCACTGTGAAGCGTGCGGTCCTAAAAATTATTGGTTGAGTAATCTGGAAAATAACCAGACGGATATTTCATGGGAAGCAATAAATCCGTCAACGGGACTGGATGATACTATTGGAAGTTTCGATCGAAGCAGTGGAGCGATCAACGGATATACCCGTAGAGTCGCAAATGATACAATCCTGATTGTTGCTGCGTATGAAGACCGCTTTTCGGATTCGGTAATGGTTCGAATTACTCCCGGAAAACCGACGCACCTTACAATAGAAGGATCGCCGAATGAGGCTCAGGATTCAATTGATTATATGGAATTTTACGGAAGCGATGTCGTGGGCACCAGTGATACAGTATATGCAGTTTTGAGGGACCAATGGAAAAATAAAGTACGAGACGCCAATGCTACATGGCTGAGCGAGGACAGCACCGTTGTTTCCGTCCCTTCTTCAATATCCAACAGAGGGATTATTACAAAAGAAGCAAGCTCGGGTGATTCTCTGCTTGTCAGCGCGTGGGAACTTGTCAACCAGGATTCGCTCTGGGATACGGTGAGAGTTATACTGCGCGATTTCTGGTATACTGAGCTTGACATAATTACTCCAGGGGGAAATTCTATCGATTCTCTCGAAATGTCGACGAATGACGATACAACTCTTATTGTTATCGGTCGCCGCTCGGATGATCCTGGTGTTTGGGATACAGTTCAGGCACGCTGGGAAAACGACTCTTTACTTATAATAGACCCCGAAGCGCCGTTGTCGGCTAAACAGTGGCTTGATTTCTCACCGGTTAAGCGTGGTTCCGGCTGGATACGCGTATCTTTAGGCAACGATGATATTACCATCCCCGACACGGTCTGGGCCACATTCAG
>WJKA01000354.1 GCA_014729375.1 Chitinivibrionales bacterium | reverse complement strand
GGTCACCAGTAGTGCAATCACCTCGGGGGCTCGGAGCTCGCGGAGCGCGTCCTCGTAACTCCATCCGCGACAGGCTCGGAGGTTCTCGAGCATACGCGCTTTGTTGTGGTAGTTGGTCGCCTGCGTGTCGCGGCTGGCGTAGTGACGCGTGCGGAGCTCGTCGTCGTGATCGATGGCGCTCAGCAGACCCTGGGCGAAGTGGCCCTGCGCCGTCAGACGGGCGCAGAGAAAGAGCCTGAGCCGGACGTCGAGATCTTCGCAGCCCCAACCGGCCATGCCTTCGTCGAAGCCGCCGATGGCTTTCAGGTGCTGCAGGCGCACGAGCAGGACACCGGTCAGGGAGCGCGTCTCGAGCTTGGGGACGATGTAATCGAACTGGTCGCCGCCGGCGCACGGCCCCCACTCCTCCCAGAAGCCCCGGTGCAGTCGCGTGTCAGCGTCGAGCAGCAGCACGGAGTCGTAGCGGTCCTGCATGCGCGCCCATTCGAGACCGTAGTTGAGCGCCTTGCATTTGTTGAAGATGGGCTGACCGGAGCGGGTCTCAACGAGCTCTGGAGGGTACCGCAGCACCGTCAAGCGCCGGCCTACGGGGCCGTCGATGGGGTGCTCCATGCGTAGCTCTTTCCCGCACTCGTCGGGGCAGACATGGTCCACCACGGCCACGTCGCAAGGCGTGCGTACTTGCCACGTAGGGAAGGTCTGCCGCAGGTGATCAAGCCGCCCCATGCAGGTCGTCAGGATGAGGGTGCTCACTGCGCAACTCGTCGATGGATCAGGACCCGCATCCCGGGGTCGCAGCGGGCTGTGCTGCTAGGGCGTCCTGGTCGGTCGAGATAGATGCGCTCGCGCTCGCGCCGCACGATGCGCTCCTCGCCATGCCAGCGACAGGAGACGCCGCGCGCCAATGTCCCCACCGGAACGAACACCCACTCGCTCAGATCCGTTGCCGCCAATTCGAGCGCTCGGCGCAGGATGCGCCAGGCCCCGCAGCCGTCGTCGGATGGGCCGGCTGCAGCTTCAGCCTGTTCCAACAATTCACGCAGTGACGCTTCGCCGCCTATCCACCTGATTGTGCTCAGCAGCGGGCCGAGTACCTCCGTGCGTTCCCCGTAGGCAGCGTACAGTTTGTCATCGGTTCCGTCGTCGATCTCCCATAGTTCTTCCGTCATCGTTCCTCCTCAGAATTTGTCCCAAACCCAGATCCCCAGGAGTCCAGGGAGCAGCGAGACTCGCGCCGAGCGCAGCCACGGGTTCTTTCGTTCCGCTTCGCGAGCGAGGCGCTGTCGCTTGACCAGTCGAGCATGTACGACCCCTGCACGGGGACGCGCAAACCACACCTGCCGCCGCAGCATCCACTGTGGCCTGCGGCGCTTAAGCTGAACGGGACGGCGCTGAACGGATCGGAAAAAACGCCTTCCACGCTTCAAGGCCTGAACCTTCATTCGCACAAGGCAGTTCGGCGGCCAGGCCTTGGGCTTCACCCGTCCCCCCTCGGGCAACTGCGCCCACTTCGCTTTGGCTCACCGTCGCGCACCTGAGGACATCCGGGGTGGGTGCACTCGCCATCACGGTTGGCCATGCACTCGGTTGGTTTGGCAGCCACCGGATGCGTCAGTCCTTCCGCCTGCTCTGCCTGCCACTTGTCGAACACCGCGAGCAGGTAGCGCGCGACGGGGATTGGTAGGTGGCTCTCTTCGCTGCAGGTGATGTCACCATCCTGATAGACTGTCCACACGATGCCGTCTGTGTTCCGCAACGCGCAAATCTCGGTTCCGTTCGTTGTGAGAACTGACCATTGTTTTGGAGGCGTAGATTGGTGCTGATCGTGGACGGAGGCGTCTGCTCCTGCCTGTAGCGCCTCCTGCGTCTCGCGGCAGATTGGCGGCGGCCCGGCGTAGGGCGCACGGTAGCCGATGACCCGCGAATCGTCGCCGGCAGGGGCGTCCTCCACCACAGACCGCTGGCGTGCCTCCTTAAGCAGCAGATCGCGCTCGCCGCAGATCAGGTCAAGGTTGTCCTCCAAATCCGCCACGCGGTCGACCCAACTTCGCAGGCCTGCAACCAATTTCCCACCAGCGTTAGCGATATCGGCAACGAGGCGCATCTCATCGCTCAACTTGTGGTCAGTCATTTTCGTCCTCCTCGAGCACCGCAGGCGGTACTTCGCACAGACCCCACCGGAAACAGCCGCCTGACGGAGGCTCGTTGAACATCGGCAGTTGCCGGCCTCCATAAGTCGTCCGCGACCAATCCACCACTTCCTCGATTCCCATGGCCTTGCCGCCTCCCCCTGGTCCGCGAGTCTGGAAGAACGTGGCGAGGTCAAGCGAGTAGCGCCCCGGACGCTCTGCATTCGCCAGGCGGCGACTCTCCGTCAGGCGTCGCTCGAGGCGCGCAATCGACGCGATGCGTTCGGGGGCGTATTCGGACAGCAGCTGGATCTCGTGCTTTGACGAGAAGATGCAGGGCCAGCACCCAACCCGGTCAAATCCAGCTTGGTACAGCGGATTCACGGGCACGTCATGCCGAGTGTGGATCTGCAGCACGTCCTCGACCTTCCAGTTCAGCAGTGGTCGCCAGACGTACCCGTCCCACGTCTCGTCGTCTTCCCAGGCCGCGAAGAGAGCACGCTTCGGCGACTCACCGGCGCGAACGCCGGTGATGCTGACCGTCTCAGCGTCGCGGTCGGCGGCCAACCATTCATGAAATTCCTTGAGTGGCTCGAGTTTGAGCTCGCGCGTACACCAGCGCTGCATCCTTGCTGGAAAGCCATGTCGGTACTCGGCCCGCGCGACCATCCCGCCCTCGACCCCCACCCGCTCGATGGTGACACCGAGGCGCCGTTCGAGCTCGTCGAGATAGTCGTAGGTCTCTTGCGCCTCCCAGCCGGTGT
>WJKA01000353.1 GCA_014729375.1 Chitinivibrionales bacterium | reverse complement strand
TACATTGGGATTGCCGTTTGACACGATATATTCTGCTGCAAGCAGGAAATCTTTGAGTGTTGACGAATCGCCGCGTTTGAGCAGTATCGGAATTTTGCTCTCACAGGTCATCATGGCAAGCGCCTGAAGAAATCCATATGATTTCATATTGCGGGTGCCAATCTGAATTATATCCGTATACTCGATAACATTTTCCAGAACGCTTTTTTTCTCAAATGTATTGTCGTCTCGAACATGGCAATGCATTCCGGTCGCTTCGGTAATAATTTTCATTCCGTACTGCTTGCGTGCCTTTTCAAGAACCTTCAAACCTTCAACACCCATGCCCTGAAAGCTGTAGGGTGATGTTCTCGGTTTGTACGCTCCTCCACGAAGGATCGGGACGTTCATGCGGGAAAGATACTTGGCAACAGCCATAACCTGTGATTCACTTTCAACCGAACAGGGGCCGGCCATGATAACAGGCTTTTTACCCCCGATTTGTGTGTCGCCAACACTGATTACTTTTGTTTCCGGTGAATATTCCCGCGAAACCATCTTATACGGCTTGGATATCCTGATCACCTTTTCAACACCGTCAATTTCAGCAAAACAGCTTTCTTCGACCCCGCTCAGATCGCCTAAAACGCCGATAATATCGATACCGGTCGTGCCATGACTGATCTCATAATTAAATCCCCGGGAAGTGATTTTCTCTAAAACGGTATTCCGCTGCTGCTCAGTTACATTTTTAGCCAGATGTATTATCACTAGTTGCTCCTGGAATATTTTTTATGCTTCTTTTAAAGGTAAAATAATTCTTTTATGAGCCACCCGCCGAATAATCGCCTTGGGTCTTCTCTCCGGGAATGGTAGAATATAAGAACGGGGCATAAATTAGTTTAAAAGAAAATATTTTGTTATTGGAACTATAGTGGAGCAGGATAAAAAGCACTCTCTTCAGATAAAAAAACTTCTTAACCTGATACGGTTTACCAGGGAGCATAAAAAAAAATATGTCCTTATGCTGTTTTTCCTGGTTCTTCAGATGGGAAGTTATAATCTTCTTTCGTTCTCACTCAAATATTTTGTCGACACGCTGATTCCGAAGCAGCGTGTGTCCAGTATACTCATCTTTCTGGGACTCTGGGTGATTGCTTTTGCTGTTCACAGCGTCTTTACGCTTCTTGCAGCGAAATACCGGATATTTTTAGTACGCACGCTTGTCGCCAATGTCAGGGCTGAAATAATCAAAAAGCTCCAGGTGCTTGCAATCAGGCATTTCGACGAGCAGGGCACCGGCGCGACCTCAGCAAAAATTCTTCGAGACATGGAAAAGCTCCAGGAGTTCTACGACTGGCTTATGGTTGCATTTTTGCAGGCGGTTGTCGGTATGATAACAGTGTTTCCGTTTCTTACGCACGTCGACCCTCTCTTGACAATAATCGCATACATGTATATACCTGCGGTACCGCTTATTCAACGACTGTTCAAAAAGAGGGTGACGCAACGGTCATATACGCTTCGTAACACCAACGAGCGGCTGAGCGAAAAAATGGTGGATTTTATTTCCGGGATCAAGCATATCAGAATATTCGCCACTGAAACCGATCACAGCCGGATGATTCTCGACGAGGTAGACACGGTCAAGGATGCCGATATTCATTTTACCATGATCATGCGCATTCTGTTCATGATAATTCAGTTCTTCCGTGATTTCACCCCGGTGCTTCTCTGGGCCGTTGCCGGGATCCTGATGATTTATAAATCAACATTGACCATGGGCGCGGTAGTGGCCTACATTGCACTTGTAAATCACCTGCTCATGTCGTTCAACCTTCTTTTTTCATCATTCGACCGGGTCGTTGCCGCCTCGCCGTCCATTGCCGCCGTCCAGGACATAATCGCCAGCAGCGAAATCGAGAATCCGAAACCATCCATTGAAAATTTCACCATTGACGGAAGCATACGGCTTGATCATGTTAATTTCAGTTATGAAACCCGTCGGGGCCAGCAGCAACTGGTCGATATCTGCATGGAAATCCCCTCTGGTACGCGCATTGCGCTGGTGGGGACCACCGGATCGGGCAAGACCACGCTGATAAACGCACTTTTAGGGCTTTATCCCATACGGAATGGCAATATCTATTACGGGAACCATGAAATCAGGCGCATAAAACTGAGCAGGCTGCGCGAGCAGATAGCGATTCTGACACAGGAAACATTTCTTTTCAATACAAGCATCGGAGAAAATCTCAAATTCTCAAACCTTCAGGCAACCGAACGCGATATGATCGACGCCTGCAAAAAGGCGGAAATATATGCGTTTATTCAGTCGCTTCCCGAGGGATTTGATACGCATGTCGGCGAGCGCGGAGTACAGCTCTCAGGCGGCCAGCGGCAGCGAATCGGCCTTGCCCGCATATTTCTCCGCAAGCCGAAAGTGATTATCCTCGATGAACCATCATCCGCGCTTGATGTTATCACCGAAGAAAAACTTTTTGCCACCCTTTATGAGCAGCTCAAAGGACAGACATTGATTATCGTCGCGCACCGCCTTTCGACAATCAAACGCGTAGACCGCATTTTCGTTTTTCAGGATGGACGTATTGTCGAAGAAGGGAGCTTTGAGGAGCTTGAAACGGCCGGCGGGCTTTTTGCACGGATGGTCAAAGCAAGTGATGCCCGGTCTGAAGAAAACGGCGGAGCAGCACAGCAGGAATGATTGAAACATGCCCCCTCCCGGCCGGGTTATTACCCCGCCGGCTTTCCGACATACAGCGGCACCATATAGCCGTTGCACCGTGAATGCACCATGTCATTGCTCAACATTTTTGTCGTGCCGCCCTGTTTTTCTTTCACCACCGTCGAATATGGTATCCGGTTGCCGAAACAAGCTTCACCGGCAGTGAGACAAAGCGATGACTCATCGTTTACAAAAGCTGGTGTGTCTTCATTTTTTGAAGTCGAATAGGCAAATGCGCCCAGAACTTCGGTTTGTCCTCCATTTGCCGTTT
>WJKA01000352.1 GCA_014729375.1 Chitinivibrionales bacterium | reverse complement strand
GTCTTTCTATTCTTCTTATTGTGCACATCGATGATGCGATCGATATTTTTTTGATCGCGGGAAAAACCGCCATTTTTCATACGTGGCAGCAAAACAAATTGAATTCTGTCGAATTTCCACATAAATTCTCTTGAATTTTGTAATTATTTTTTATAAATTCTATAGAAATTATAGAAAAATGTATGTATATTTAAGGTATGCCATACTATAAACGCGATTTGGAAGCATGCATTTCCTCATATCTTCGCTCTCCGGGCGATCAGATTGCTCTGATTTCCGGAGCCCGTCAGACCGGCAAAAGCACACTTATTGAAAATCTCAGGTGCGACAAGGAGAAAGTCATTATAAATCTCTGGGATGAAGAGCGTGAGACGCTTGCTGTGCGCCATGCGGCAACTTTTTCGGAATTTCAACATATTCTGCAAACGGTGTTCCGTTTTATTCCCGACGGCAGCAGAATATTAGTCATCGATGAGGCCCAGGCATCCGAAAATCTTTGCTCTTTTATCATGGAAATGCAGCGGAAATGGAAAGGCCAGAAAGTAGTTCTTTTAGGGTCCCTTCTTGCCAATCTCTTTCAAAAAGGGAAACCGCAGCCGGTTGGAAGGACTATTGAGTTCATCTGCCGCCCTCTCAATTTCAGAGAATTTCTCCGTTTCAGAGATAAGGAAGATTACCTTGGTATGGTGACCGGCCACGACCGGTATTCTGAAGAAATCCATAACCTTCTCATGGATGAGTATCGCATATTTCTTCAAATCGGCGGGTTACCGGGCGTAGTCACTGCAGATAAGGATGGGCAGAGCCTCATTCTGATGTACGAATCCTTATTGAATAATCTGTATCGTGATGCCGATAGATTCATCGGCTCTATACAGGAATCAAAACACTATCGCGTGCCTCAATACGGCCGGATAATGGAGATAGCCCTGTCTTCTATTGCACATCACCTGGCCTTTCCAACTCAAAACACAACCTTGCTTTCATCGAATTCACCCGCGTATAGAACCGTACTCCCTCTTGTGCTTGAAGCGCTCTGGGCCTGGCATCTGGCATACACGCTTTCGTTTGCAACAGCACAGGTGACATCAAAGAAAGGCTACAGCTCGAAGAAATACCTGTTTGATACAGGCATAGCAAATTTCCTGTTGACACGTGGAATGCCGGTACAATTCGGAGGAAAAGACCAGACTCCTGCCATGCTGCTGGAAAATGCGGTTCTCCAGGACTGTATAAGCTTTGTTGAAAGTGTCAAAGCAATACAGTGCTATCGAAGCAGCAATAAAGTTACAACAGAGCTTGACTTTGTGGTCAGATATAAAGAAAAAACAATACCTTTAGAAGTCAAGTCATCAACAAAGGTCAAACACAGCACGATCAACCAGTTTATCGATTTCATTCAACGATCGGGCATATCCATGGGCTATGTAGTGTATACGGGGATGCCTGAAACGGAGGAGATTGCAGGAAAGAGAATTACGTATATACCGCCATATTTAATTGCATCGTTGTTCTGATACAGCCGGAAAGAACGCCCTTACCTGCACGAAACGCAGGATAAGGGCGTGGGGTTCAGCAAAAGGGGGCATGTCTTCTTTTTGATGCTCTCAGAATTGCAGCATCAATCTATAGGAAGATAATGGCAGTCCATCTACCGTTATTCGTACATGATACACTCCGCTGAAAAGAGAGGGATTGAAAGGTATGTCTTTCGCTCCGGCTTTCAGTATTCTGGAAATAGTATAAGCCGATTTGCCGCTCATATCGAACAGTCGTACGGTAACCGATGATGTTTTTTTCAGTTTTTCCGGCAACTGTATGCCGGCAAGGCTGTGCGATCTGCTGAGATAACGGCGCGTTTTGTCTTGATGCCCTGTTTTGTCATATATATTCGTTGCTTCTTCACCTACCAGCAAATCAGGATCCAGCACAACATGTCTGACATAATCCGCGTGGCGACCGCCCCACGTCAGGTGGATCATTCGATCGATCCCCTGTTGCATGGACGGTCACGCCGCCTCGTCGTCGTTGCCGATATCGAGCTCCAGCAGATTTTGCCAGGCGGCATCGATATCCCGCGTCCCGGCGACAATGAGATAATTGCGGCCGCCTTCTTCATCGTTATCCGGAAGACAGATCCACATCATGAGCACATCACCATTGTCAAGAGTGACCGTGTGCGTATTGTGATTATACGGCCAGCCGAAATCGAGCAGATGTGCGTCGACTATCGCATCGGTATTGCCGAACGGCCCGTGCGAGTAATCAACCGATTGTGCAGATACAAAAGATATAACATACGAGCATACGAGCAGCAATAAAATCCGCAGTCGATTTTCAATGAATGAAACCGCGTTCATATCGCCCCCCTTTCATGGAAAAATTGAATGGATAATGAAATACTCATCGTGCCAGCGTGACAATTTGCGACTCGGCATTCTGCAACGACCGGCCCTTTGCAACATACGTACCCTGCCCCAAACAGAGTGTTTCAAGGTCGATAACCGCCTTGTCGCGGCCGGTGAATGTGCGATGCATAATCATCCGTCCCGAAAAGTCGAATATCGACAATTCTATCGGTCTTTTCCGGTGCGGCAGGATTTGAATGCGCGTTCCTGCCATGCTGAACAGTTTCGATGCGGCAAACCGGGCGGGATTATCCTGCCGGTAAAACCGGTCGACCACAATATCCGTGCCCGGCGAAGGGCGGTTATATTCAACCGCTGTGGGGTTTTCCGGATCGACATCCATGAACGGCCAGACGATTTCTCCCCGGCGCTGTTCGGGGATAAAATCCCAGTCGCACAGTTCCTGGCTGTTGCAGTCGAGCCAGGTGGTGATCCGCCGCATTTGCTCATCAGTCAACTGGACGCCGTGGTGGCCCGCTTTGAGCATTTTGTAAAGGCGCGACTCCCGTGCACCAAACCGTCCGGCAAGGGTGCGGAACCCGCCGTGCGCGCCGGCCCGGGTGCCCGCATCGGCATACCCGGCATCGAACCAGAACGCATGCTCCCTGAGTTGGCTGTAGATTTTGCCCTGGCCTGGATCCGCATACTCGTCCTTTACATAATCGGCATACGTGCTGTTGACCGTTTCATACAGTGTCCCGGTAAAATCGGGGCCTTTGCCCTGTTGCGCATGGCAATCCACGCATGCGCTTTTAATGACCGGTCCGACCAGCCGCGCGAAGGTCAAGGGAAGCGATCCTTCAACTTCGGGCGAAAGGGGGGAGGGGGCCCTGCGCAAAGCTATCGGTGCGGATTGCGGCGGCGGGACCGCTTTCCAGGGGTCTTCATGGCAGCCCAGACAGGAGAGATGCTCGCCCGGATGAACGTACGTCCCGCACGCGCATTCCGTTTGATATCAAAGCCAACACCCTTGACAACAGTATTGAGATCAAATTTGAGCAGCGGGGCGCTCATGCAGTCGAGCTGTTGTCGGCAAACGGCCGGGTGATGGCCGCGCACACGGGCACGAAGCCTTCAGCGTACAGTTTTCCGACAAATCAACTGGCGTCGGGGGTTTATTTTGTGCGGGT
>WJKA01000351.1 GCA_014729375.1 Chitinivibrionales bacterium | reverse complement strand
ATTTATGGGGCAGCGGATCGTTTTCAAGAAACGTTACCGCGCGCTCAAATGCTTTTTGTGCGTTCTCCTCCCTGTTCAGCACCACAAGGCTCTTGCCTTTCTCCAGATAGCCGTCACCATTGGCAGGATCTGCGGCAAGAAGTTTCTCGGCATAATCAAGGGCCTCGGCGGGCTTTTCCCGTTGGTTGAAATAGCGGGCGAAAAATTCAAGGGCAAACGGATTTTCGCTGTCTTTTTTCAGTACATTCCGGTATGCTGTCACTGCTTCTGTATTGTCACCCCGGGCCTCAAGCGCGCGTGCTTTCTGCAGAATAATACCAGTCTGGTCCATGCCTGCTTTTTCTGCAAGTACGGCCATACGTATCGCATCGTCATGATTGCCGGCGAGACGGTAGCTTGTGCTTGCGGCAATATAAAGATCGGGATAAAACGGGCCGATTGTGACCAGAAGATTATCGAGACTGGACGCTGCTTCAAAATATTTTTCCACCCTGAAACAATGCCGCGCGGCATAATAATGTGCGAGGTACATCATAACATCACGCTTTACAACCTTCCGATACTCTTCGGCGAGTTCATTGCTTTGTCGCGTACTGCCATATAAATCGTCAAGAAGAATTTTTGAAAATTGTCTGAGATTTCTTTTGTTGCTGCTGATAAGCGGCGTACGGAGAAACCGGGCGTGAGCGGGCTTCAGCTCAAGACCCGCTGCGCGGTGAAACTGTATTATGCATGAGTCAAGTTCCCGGGGAAGCGAGGACAGAGGACTGGTTTTCTCAAATGTCGAGATTACTTTGCTTTGCTCAACCGAAATCATTTCGGCAAGATATTGAACGTTGTCCCGCATGACTTCATAGTTCTGCATTATGATATACCGGACATCAAATTTTTTTACTAGGTCTTTATAATCAGGTTCTGCAAGCCTTCGGGAAAGATTAAAGAACTGATTGATATTGCTTTCGACTGTATCGCGGGGAACGGCATCGATATACCCGGAGCCTGAAAACTTGAAATAAAAAAGTGCATCACAGAGAGCGCCGAACCATTTATTGTCTTCGGTGCTCTCAAATGACGCGTCTTCAGGGCGGGCAATCAGCACGGTAACTGGTGGTGTGGCGCTGTCTTTCTTTTCTGAACCCGTTGATCTGGCTGAAAAAGCAGGCTGGAGTGTCGGGAAAAGGCATATTAAGCAGAAAATCAAAATACGTGAATGCCGTTTATTCATTACTACCCTCTGTAACGTATGGAATCCATACTTCAAACTCATTTGCTATATGTATACGGTACCTTCTCAGGTAATTCCAGCAGCATTCCGGCCGGAGAGTATCCGGGGCACGCCTTCCCCGTATAACGATACTGGAATTCGGGGCCGGACTGACCGGCTCGATCCGCCTGAGCATTTACAGTCCACGATGCCGCACAAACACCGGCCCAATTGGCTAAATTTCAACCGTGCCTTCAAAGACCCACCGTGCAGGGCCGGTCATGAAAACAGGGCCCTGTTCGGTTCCGTCCCACTGCACCCGCAGGTCTCCTCCCTGAAGATGGACCATAACATCATTGCCATGCTTCCTGTTCAGAATGCCGGCTACCACGCTTGCGCACGCGCCGGTCCCGCATGCCATGGTTTCTCCTACGCCCCGCTCAAACACGCGCATCCGTATCTCATCATTGCCCATGATCCGGATAAATTCAACATTTGTTTTATTGGGAAAAAACGGGTGGCTTTCCAGGATTTTGCCGTAATGATGCACCAGTGTATCGGTCAACTGGCCGGCATAGATCACTGCATGGGGATTGCCCATCGAAACCGCAGTGATTTCAAATTCCCTGTCTTCCGCAATCAGCGTTTCTCCCACAATCGGATTTCCCGCTTTTCCCACAGGGATTTTTTCGCCCTCAAGAATTGGAGCCCCCATGTTGACTTTGACATTATCATTGGCAAATTCGGTGCTGATAATCCCGGCGCCGGTTTCTATCTGCAGGCTTGATTTTGTGCATAGTTGGTTTGTTCGGGCAAACACGGCAAGACACCGTATTCCGTTGCCGCACATTTCGGCCTCAGAGCCGTCCGCATTGATAATCCGCATTTTCATATCCGCAGATTCGGAAGGCAACAGAGCAATAATGCCGTCTGCGCCGATTCCCAGGCGACGGTCGCAAAGATACCGCGCCTTCGATGTTATAGTTCGGATTTTACTTTCCGGAATATCCCTGGTAACGATAAAATCGTTTGCACACCCTTCCATTTTTACAAAATGCATATACTGGTCCTCGAAGCTGTCGATCTGATACGCAGCGCATTGCCGCGCTAGTACGAATAATTACAAAAATATATGAATTTCAAAGTATAATGAAAATCACGCATAGAATAATCTTATAATCCCAAATTCCGCAGTTGAATTGCGGCGCTACGCGTAAGCTGTTGCGCAATCTTGAATTGCGAAAAGCCTCGCCTTACCTCCCCGGGTAGGACTACGTTTTTCACAACTCAATCTCACACAACATCTAACACGTATCATCCACACGTAACTGCGGAAATTAGGATAATGAATCGCGGGTGTGCTATAAATAACCATTGTCAGAGTATTCAGTCTGAAAAAAAATTGAGCAACTGAAAAAGGCGTGCCGCCGGATTACCAGCCCTGCACGGAGTTCTGGATTATCTGCTCTATTGCATGGTCGATTGCCTTTGCCCGTCCGGTCTCCTCTGTTTCCGACTGGAAATCGTAGATGCCTTCGCCGACAATGGTTCCACTGTAAATCGGTTTGTCTTTTTTGTTGTCGATAAATTCCACCTCGAGTGTTATGCGCACTGCGTATTCGCTGATATCTACTTCGCGGTTCCCGCGGCTTCCGTAGGTATGAGGATTGTTACTGTATGAGACAATCCGGCCATTAATGGATGCATCACCGCCGGAGGACACAATACGCAATAGATTTGAGGACAAAACATCACGGGTCAGGCCTTCAGTGATTTCTTCAGCAACACCGGGTTGCAGAGAGTTGTTAATGAAAAGCGGGATATCGACAGTTTTCAGATAGCCGGGCAATGACGATCCGCTGAACGTATATACACCGCAGCCGAGCACAAACGGTATAATCAATGCAATTAAGCAGTTTTGTGCTTGCCGGTTCGGGAGACTGGTCCTGATTCTGGCAGGGTTCATTGGTTACGCATCCTCAAACGGCACATATTTCACAGTATTCTGAGGGGGTTCCTCAGGCGGGTTGTTTTCAAAAAAATACTTTACCGCGTTGCATGCATCATCGATCCCGGGAAATGATTTGAACGCGTCGTCAACAGAACCTGCAAAGTGCTTTCCGTATCCTTTGGTGAGGATTCTTTTGTCGAGCACGCATAACGCGCCCCGGTCGGTAACACTCCGAATAAGCCGCCCGGCTCCCTGGCGGAACTTGATAATTGCCTCAGGCACCATGTATGAAAAGAACGATTCGCCATAGATTTCTGCATGCTGTTTCGCAAGTGCTT
>WJKA01000350.1 GCA_014729375.1 Chitinivibrionales bacterium | reverse complement strand
TGCATTCTAATCTCCTGCCTCTGCCAATGTAATCCTTGGTCTCCATCACCTCCTTTCTGCTGCGATCTCCTTAAAAAAAAGGCCGTAGCTTCTTGTCGGCTTGTTATTGCCGAAAAAAGCTCGACCTTGATTCTGCTTAATTATGGTCACTCCCCGTATTCCCTTGAGTTTTTGAGATCATACTGATTTGCTATTGCTGAACAGTTCCGACTTGCACTAAAGTTATTATTGCCCTTAATGTGCGGTCGTACCTCTAGTGGCCTGCACCAAACCGCGCGGATATCTTGGGCTCCTCATCCTCGATAATGCAAAAAAGAAAAAGCCCGATTCACCCCTAAGGCAGAACTCAATGCCTTAGAATGATCGGACTTCCGGTATTTTGTTATGCTTCCCTGCCCGTGCACCACCCCCCCGGGGACATACTCACGATAAAATCGCCTCCTGACGCTGCAAGTGTCTTTCAATAACGAGATGCAGTCTCGATATTGCTTCACAGATGTACAACATGCCTATATAATTCGATGTAAGCAATTATGTACACAAGCAAGGCATGGTACCATGCAATAATCGATTGTCAAGGTATTTGACTTATTTTTTTGTTACACTAATGGCAACTATCCAATCCAAAACAGTGCGGGGACACAAGTATTGGTATATCGTTGAGTCGCGCAGGGTCAACGGTAAGTCCAGACCTATCGTTTTGGCTTACCTCGGCAAAGCAGATACGTTGCTCAAACGCCTTCAAGGTCTTATCGAAGATCTGAAACTAAAAAGCAAGAGGCTTTGCAGAAGCTTCAACAAGATTTGCGCAACCCCAAAGGGAAAAAAACGCGATAAGGATCAGTTGCATCAGCGCATCGAAATGCTGCTGAACGAGCGCTACATTAAAGATATCGTGCAGTGGGTCATTACAGGAGGTGCGCGATGGCAGGCTCGAGTTATGTTATTCGATCAACCACGATAAACTGAGAGAAATCGAAGATACATTTGGATTCAGAATCGTGATGACGGATCGGCATGCGTGGACAAAGTGATATGGTATTTAGTTATAAGACACTACTAATTAATGTGTGAAGGATTCGCGCTCACCGATGGATAATATTGGGGGGTGCGAATTTGTGGGCAAAGGGCAGCGCTAGCCACTCCCCTGCGCCATTTCCAAAAACGCCATCATCCCGAGCCGCAGCGTATCCCGGGTGCCGTCGCAGGAATATCCCATCCAGGCATCCTGAAGCATTCTCACGGTCTCGTATTCTTCAGCCACACCGTATCCGCCGAGAATCTTCACTGCATTTTCCGCACACTGAATCGCCGTATCTACGGCAAGGGTCTTTGCTGCCGTCGATTTCATGTTTGCCAGATGCGACCCCGAATCGATGGCGCAGGCGGCATCCCAGGTCATAAGCCGGGCGGCTTCGATATTGACCAGCATATCGGCCAGTTTGAGGGTTACGGCCTGATGCCGCACGATCGGCTGGCCCCAGCTTTTTCGCTCGTGGGCATAGGCAGAGGCGTAGTCGTAGGCTGCCCGGGCAAGACCGGTATATATTGCCGCCAAGCCGGTGCCGAAATATGGTAAACATTTAATAACAAACAGGGACGAAAGCTCACCTTCTCCGCCGATCCGGTTTGTCTCCGGCACCCGCACATCGTCGAGATACACCTCGGAATGGTGCATGGTGCACTGGCCGAGCATCTCCGTATTCTTGCCGAAGGAAAGTCCCGGCGTATCGGCGGGAACGTAAAACGTAGAAGAGCTCTCCCGCATAGGTCTGGAAAGGTCGGTGCGGGCCATGACGAAATAGGCATCGGCAACGCCTGCGTGAGTGCAGAAAGCAGCTTTGCAGCCGTTGATTATATATTCGTCTCCTTCTCGCCGGGCGAACGTCTTAATGCCTATCTTGGGGTCCGGGTAGGGGCAGAGAAAATCGGAGCCGGCCACATCCGGTTCGTTGCCCGCACTGGCCAGAATAAAAACCTCGGAAGAACATATTTCCGGCAGCCAGCGGTTTTTTTGCTCCTCCGTGCCGCCGATCACAATCATCATGGGGAAGGTGGCCGCGAAATAACCGGTAATGCCGCCCCCGGCGGTAGCAAGTTCCTCCTGAATAATAACGTGGTCGATGCAGTCCCGGCCCAGGCCGCCGTATTGTTCAGGTATAAGAAGTTTGTTAAAACCGAGTTCCGCGCCCTTTTTCACTGCATCTTTACACACATCCCAGGGCTGGTGAGGAATGTTGGCCCGCTTGAGGCGCTGGACCTCGGCAACCGCAGGCTTTAGTTCCTGCTGTGCAAAATCGCGGGCCGTAGCCTGTAACATCCGTTGTTCTTCCGTTAAACTGAAACCTATCAAAAGATTGTTCTCCCTCTATATTTATTTTCGCGCAATTTTTCGCGCAATAAGTTCGCCGATTGAAGCAATGGGGTTGTCCGGTGACTCAAAAGGCGGGACTCACCATGACCGATGGGTCATTGTGAGGCATTTCGACGGGCTCGGCATAATGTCAGCAGCGCGTGAAGCCTTGCTCCGGGAGGCGGTCCCGAAAGCAATCATTTCAACCAATTGTCGCTTCCCAAGGCGTCGCTACGCTTCGCCAACTGTTTTTGAGATTCTTCGTCCCAAGCAGCCAGTTCGGCTTCAAGCTCTTTAATTCGTTTTTCCAACTGCCGGCCGACTTTAGCAAGTTTTTTTGCTCGAAAGTGCTTTTTTACCAGCCCTGGCAGGGTGAGCAGCATACCTACGAAAATCCCCACCAGACACGAAGCAAAAATTACCGCAACCAAAGACGTTTGAAACGTCCAGGTCATGAACGTAAACTCCAGCAACACACTATTCTGAAGGGCGAATACGGTAACGCCGAGAATCAATAAAAACGTCAAGATGAGCGACAAGTACATAATCCTGTTCCTCTTGTGGTACCATTTACCTCTACGGTCAGAAACAGACAGAGACCTGAAAAACCAAGCGAGGAGCTTTGCGCCAATCGTATGTCTCCACGTTCAGCCCGTGCGCAGGCCTCCAACGCATTGATTACTAAAAAGATTTAAACTCTTCTCCTTTTTCTT
>WJKA01000349.1 GCA_014729375.1 Chitinivibrionales bacterium | reverse complement strand
TTGTTATAGTTACCATTACTTTTTCATTTATTTTTAAGGAGGTCTTGTGGCTACCAAGCTTTATGTCGGCAACATCCCGTTTCGCACAACTGAAGATGAATTGAGGGAAATGTTTTCTCCTCATGGTGAAGTGCATTCGGTCAGTATTATTACCGATCGTCAGACAGGCCGCTCACGCGGATTCGGATTTGTCGAGATGGACAATGCCGATGCAGCAATGGCTGAGCTTAACGGCAAAGAATTTGGCGGAAGAAATCTTCGGATCAACGAAGCACGCGAACGTCAGGACCGACAAGGCGGCGGCGGAGATCGCGATTTCAGACGTTCCTGGTAGTGTTGTGAACCTGCACCGAAACAGGGCACTTCCCGGCTGTGTCCATTTGGACATGCAATTTGTCACGTGTTATATCAAAGGAGTACCAGCAGCCGCGTAATAACAACTTGAACCTAAGCCTTTTCCAGTGCGAAGGCAGTGAGGGATTTACCGCTACAGTGCCTTCATTAAAGGAAATACCGGCAAAAACTCGATTGATAATCGATATCGTTCCTCCCATGACCGCACAGTGGATGCCTTCAGCGGTTGTGCCGCCCTGTGTGTCATAAATATCGCTTTCCATCGATTCGAGAAACCATTTCCAGGTTTCATCGTCCGTGTCGATATAGGTGGATACGGCCGAATGCGCCACTTTACTGAGTGTGGAACCGTGGGATGTTCGCTCAATATGGTATTCGTAGTTTTTTTTCAGAAATTCCTTTTTATCCCGGACCGGATATCCCAGTTGTTTCAGCAGCGTACAAACCTCGTCGAGCGACAATACAAAAAAGGTCATAAGTGCATCAGCCTGTTTGGCCACTTTGTAATGGTCGGGTGAATCCCCCTCGGATTTTAATATCCGGTCCATACGGTGAATGTTGCCGTATGTATTCCGGTAATGATCCCAGTCCAGCTCGTCAAGGTCCATATACCCTTCAAATTGACTGATGATTCCGTCCCGGGTAATTGGAACATACATCCGGCGGGTAATATCACGCCATTTCCGGGTTTCATCATTCTGAAAACTGATTTTGTCACAAAGGGCGTATTTGATATGTGAAGGAAGTTTTTTCAGCAGCTCGAGTGAGCGTTCCATCACCCACACAACCATGATATTTGTATAGGCATTATCGTTAATACCTCCCTTTTCCAGCGGAGCCCCGGGGTATTTCTCATGAAATTCATCGGGTCCCATGATTCCGTAAATATGGTACCGTTTCGATCGGGAATCCCAGGAAGAAATACTGGCCCAGAACCGGGCGATTTCCAGCAGCATTTCTGCGCCGCAGCTATGCAGGAATTCTTCATCACCGGAGTAATAGTAGTACATCCATACGTTATAGAAAATGGCGATTGATATATGGCGTTGCCGTCGGCTTAAATCAGGGTCCCACTCGCCGGAAACCGGATTATAATGAATCACCTGGCTTTCTTCGGAACCGTCGTTTGATGACTGCCAGGGGAACATGGCTCCATCAAACCCGTTTTCCCGTGCGTATGCCCGCGCAGCATCCAGGCGCCGGTACCGGTACATGATTGCCGATCGTGCGATTGATGGAAACCGCTGGGTGTAAAAAGGAAGTGCGTAGATGCTGTCCCAGAATATATGTCCGCGGTATGATTCACCGCTCAATCCCCGGGCCGGAAGCCCCGCGTCGATTGCCGTATTGTGCGGAGACATTGTGCAGAGAAGGTGATATATGTGGAGCCGGGCCACTTTTTGTGAAAAAATATCCCCGTCGATTTGTATATCGGCTTTTTCCCAGAGTGATTTCCAGGCTTTGCGATGTCTGGAATATATGGAATCGAAAGAGTGCTGTCTGACAAGGGCACTGCGCGCCGCGACTGATACATTTGCCGTATTCATGTCCCGTGACGTTGCGATTGTCACGATTTTTTCCATCGAATATGAAGTGCCTTTGGTTGCATCGAAAGCGAGTTGCTCGGAAACAAACCCATCATCTGCAACGGTCTTTCGGGAAGGATCGAGGAGTTTGCCGTTTGTCCGGAGGATATTTTTTGCGCACAGTTCCATGACCACATGCGACTGGCTGGTTTCCGCCCGGAGAAAAATGCCGCCCTCAAAAGCACCCCGACCGGTAACGGCAAGGTGTTTCTGGTTCAGATTACGATATCGTGCAACTCCGTCATTGAATACCGTACCGTCAATCGATGATCGCAGGGTAATGCGGGAAGAATAATTCAGCGGAGTAACCGTGTAGCGGATACACGCCGTGTGGGGGTTGCTCATGCCGGCAAACCGCTGCGATTCGATCCTGGTTATCTTCCCCCGGGAATTCTCGAATGTAATGCTCCGCTCCATCAGGCCGTTTTGCAAATCCAGATTATGTTCGTAGTCGAGTATTTTCATTTTCAACGGGCTGGTGAATTTCCCGCTGCCGGTTTTCAATTCGATCAGCAGCCAGTTGGGGCAATTAACAAAATCATCATTGAATATCTGCTTGCCGTGGACGGTTGAGGGGATTTTATTAAAAACCCCCGCAAGGTAGGTCCCGGGATAATGCGTATCTGATGATCGTTCTCCTTCAAAACAGCCCCTCGTGCCGAAATAGCCGTTGCCGACAGTTGTGAGTGTTTCCCTGAGCTTCTCCTGAGAAGGATCGAATGAAGTATAGGTCAGGTTCCATTTTTCGTTGCGTTTTTTTCGATGTGCCATCAGGAACTCCTTACTGTTTTCCGGAATTTGACTGATTCATTTTGCTTATATAATAGAGTATTGTTATGAGTATGTCGGGTTGCGAAACAAAAAAATGGTTCGGACAGGCACGGGCGACTTTTTCGCGCAATGCAGTATCGGTGGTGACAAACACTGCGTAAGTATTCCCGGATTTTCCGGCACATACCCGTGCCATGGGAACATCGCCACCGGTATCACCGCATACGAGTGTGGGGCCCTCGGAAATGCCAAGCCCGATCTCACTGTCAAGAAACAATACGCCGTCACCTTTATCGAATTCCTTGCAATTTTCTCCGTCCTCCCGGTCCCCGAGTGTAAGCGTAATTTCGATATCCAGTCCGGTATCCTCGATACGGAAAGTCTGCATGTCCGGATCGTGCTTTGCGACAAGATCTTTGACTGATGCGATAAAATCGCGTGATTCGGCATCGGGAATCGAGCCGGAGATGTCCTGCCGGGCGATAGTCAGTTGGCCGAACTTTTGCTGAAATCCCGAGCCGATAAGCGAAAATTTCTCATAGTTCGGATTCTTGACAAAAGATCGAAGGTCATCCGTGAGGCCGGCAAGCTTCTCCTGCTGCTCCGAGGGGATTGCAAGGGAGTGTGTCTCCTGTGACAAGCTGCGGTATTCCCGCCCTTTCGAACCGGCGAAGATAATTGAATCGGGGGGGGTGGTTGCAATGTC
>WJKA01000348.1 GCA_014729375.1 Chitinivibrionales bacterium | reverse complement strand
CTTGACCGCAAGAAGTATAACATCGGGACGGACATTTTTCTGGTTCCATGATTTCGGCGAGATAACCGGCACCTGTGAGGGAATTTTTTTCAGTGCAGCGGTGCTTTTATCATAAGCAAAAACCGACATCCCTCTGCTTTTTATTCTGAGCAGCGCTTTAATAATGGCACTCCCCATACTTCCCGTACCGATTACTGCTATTTTCATGCGGCTGCCTAACTTTTCATGGACTCAAGGAATTCAACATTCGATTTTGTCGCAAGGATTTTTTCTCTCATGAATTCCATCGTCTCAATCGGGGTCATGGTAGCAAGAAATTTTCTGAGGATCCACATCCGATTCAATTCTTCCTTAGTAAGCAGCAGTTCTTCTTTCCGTGTTCCGGATTTCATCAGATCGATGGCAGGGAAAATGCGTCGTTCCTGTATCTTGCGGTCAAGAACCAGTTCCATGTTACCCGTTCCCTTGAACTCTTCAAAAATAACCTCATCCATGCGGCTTCCCGTTTCAATGAGCGCCGTGGCAATGATAGTCAGACTTCCACCACCATCAATGTTCCGCGCCGCGCCGAAAAACCGTTTGGGTTTGTATAACGCCTGAGAATCAACACCACCGGAAAGGATACGACCTGAATGCGGTGCGACCGTGTTGTGTGCGCGTGCAAGGCGGGTTATGCTGTCGAGAAGAATTACCACATCACGCTGATGTTCCACCAGGCGCTTGGCCCGCTCGATTACCATTTCTGCAACCACAACATGTCGTTCGGCAGGCTCATCGAAGGTGGAACTGATAATTTCAGCCTTCTCCACCGACCGTGACATATCGGTGACCTCCTCCGGACGCTCATCAATCAGCAGCACGATTACAAATACTTCAGGATGATTGTGAAGGATTGCATTGGCAATATTTTTCAGCAATATTGTTTTTCCAGCACGAGGTGGTGCAACAATGAGTCCCCGCTGTCCTGCGCCAATCGGTGTTAAGAGATTCATAATACGCGTCGAAACCTCTTTGCGATCAAATTCAAGTTGGAACCGCCGGTCGGGAAATTGAGGAGTCAGACTGTCGAAATTGATTTTCTTCTTGCACTCCTCGGGATCTTCATAGTTAATCTGCTCGACTCTCAGCAAAGCAAAATAGCGTTCGGAATCTTTTGGTGGACGCACCTGCCCGGAAACCGTGTCACCTGTTCTGAGGTGAAAACGCTTGATCTGTGACGGCGAAACATAGATATCATCGGGACCGCTGAGATAGCTGTTGGACGGCGACCGGAGGAAACCAAACCCATCCGGCATTATCTCAAGAACACCTTCAGCAAACATCTGACCGTTTTTCGAAGCCTGCGCCTGCGTTATCTTAAATATCAACTCCTGCCGGTCCAGATTCCGGTGATCTTCGATACCCAGATCACCGGCAATCTCATTGAGTTCCTTGATATTTTTCCGTTTGGCTTCTGTGACATTCATTGACACACCTCTGTTTGATTTAAGTTAATTTAGGAAGGAAAATATACATCGAGCATACTGGTCGGTTATTACTATTCTGCAACCCCGCGGAAAAAGAAATACATCTTTTTCTCAATAATCCCTTTGATCGTCAAATCGTGTTAAGACTGGATTTATGTCAAGTGAATTGAAACAATATGAGGCTGCAGGCATATAGCCTGAGAACTGTTTTTTGTATTTCTCTCTTATAATATGCTGTTGCGCGCTTGGTGATGTCAAGAGTTTTATTAAAAACGGTGTTTTTTTTAGCTTGTCTCCGGTTCTTTGATCGACAAGTCCCGGATTGGACGACATGGATTTCCAACCGCGACCACTCTGGGCGGAATATTTTTTGTTACCACGCTCCCAGACCCGATAATACTGTACTCACCGATCGTAACGCCCGGATTGATTATCACGCCCCCGCCCATCCATACGTAATTACCGATTGTTACCGGTTTTCCCATGCTCATTCCTTTTGCCCGCTCAAAGGGATTGTCGAGCGGATGATGCGCGGTATAAATATGAAGGTTCGGACCGATTGCAACGCTGTGCCCGATCTTCACAGGACCTTCATCAAGAATAACAAGCCCCATATTGCAATAGAAATTTTTTTCAATAAAAATGTTATAGCCGAAATCGCAACGAAACGGTGGCACAATAACGGTATCCTCACAGGACGCGCCTAAAAGCGTTTTCAATATCGAGCGCCGCTTGCCATCTTCCCCGCGCGTAGTAGCATTATATTCCGTGGTTAAATCATACGCCTGGATTCTGTCGGCATCAAGCTCAGTGTCATTGGCATAAAACCATTCTCCGTTAATCATTTTCTGTTTTTCTGTTTTTTCGTTCAACCGGAACTCCTTTATTTTTTAAAGATTGTTTTGCCTCCCCCGTTTTCCGGGACTTTTGTAAAATGCTATATTTTTAAAATCATCGTCAATGGAATTGATAACCTTTTTACACTTTAGCAGAAAGTACGTGCCATGAGCAATTCACAAAAAATACTCCTTGCGCAGGACACCACCGCGCATTGTTTCACGCCCGAACCATCCGGTGAGCTTCTCCAGATGAATGGTGTTGATTATTACAAAATCGAGCACTACGATCGCCTTCAGCCGTT
>WJKA01000347.1 GCA_014729375.1 Chitinivibrionales bacterium | reverse complement strand
TACTCCATTACTCCAGCTTTTCACCATCTCATCGGTTTGCCGTCAAGCTGAAAAAACTGTGGTTTGTTTTTCCGCGACGGTTCTAGTATCGATTCATATAATCGGTCCGCTGATTCCTCCGGTGCAAATGCAGCAAGCGGCGAGCCCATTCCCGATCGCATCCATCCGGGATGCGCCGAATAGACGCTGAACCCTTTAGGTCCGAGATAGTTCTGGAGCAGCCGTGTTTGCATGTTGAGCGCGGCTTTCGACATGCTGTATCCGAACCATGATTTCCGCCTGCAATCGATTATACTGCCGGCCTCGGAAGATATATTCACAATACGCTTGAGTGACCCTTTGCGCAAAAGACCGACAAACTGTTGTGTGATCCGCAACGGGCCGACGGCATTGACATTCAGCACCCGCTGCACCATATCGAAATCAAGCTTTTCGAGCGGGATGTCCTTGTCGGGATTGATTCCTGCGTTGTTGATGAGAATGTCCAGCGATTGTGTACGCTTTAAAATTTCACTACGCGCGGTTTTTATCGACTTCAAATCGGTAACATCAAGGCAAACAGGGAACAGAGCGGAACTGTCGATTTTTCTGACCGGCGAATCGGGAAGAATCCATCCTGCAAACACGATCCAGTTTTCGGAAAGGAATTTATGGACAAACGCCAGTCCCAGTCCGCTGTCGGTGCCGGTGATAAGGATGGTTCCTTTTTTGCCCGATTGAGAATGCTCTGCAGCCGGCATCGGGCCCTTTGTCACCGAAGCGGATTTCCGTTTATTGAGTCCCATAGTATCGTGCATCCTGCCGAATCGAGCCTTTGTTTGCATTCTTCGTACAGCTCTTTTGTCAACGGTCCTTTTTGTGCTGCGTCGGCATTTTCTTTCAGATGGTCAGTATTTGCCGTGCCCACAATGACCGTTTGCACTGCGGGATGGGTGAGCGCAAACCTGAGCAGAAAGCCTGACGGCGTATCGCCGTCATCGAGCAGCGCTGCAATTCCGGACCGTTCAAAGTATGCCCTTTTTTCATTGCTGTTTCGACCGGCATCACCCTGGGCAACACCCCCGCGAATTATTGTGCCCCGACCCCGCGCTGCAACGTCGGAGATAATCCGTTCCTCATTGCGTTCCAGCGCGGAATAGGCCATCTGGAATGTTTCAAGAAAATCCCAATCGATAAAGGTTTTAATAAAGGGCATGGTCGTGCTGATTGCAGCATGGCGGATTTTCCCCTGCTTTTTTAAATCCTCAATCACCGCTGCAATCATATCTTTCGAGATCCTGTCGGGCTTGGGATTGTGAAGCTGCCAGAGATCGATATAATCGGTTTTTAAAAGCTTTAAGCTGGTGTCGATATTTTTACGAAGGGTCTCTTCACTAAAATCGTGGGTAAGGCCCCATTCGCCCTTGTCGTGGCGGGTTATGGCGCCGCCACATTTGGTGGCAAGAATATATTCGCTCCGTCGATGAGCGATGCATTTCCCGATCGTTTCTTCACTGATACCATAGCAGGGAGCGGTATCGATAAAATTGATCCCGCTGTCAAGCATATTGTTCAGCAATCGGTCGGCATACTGCTGCTCGATCATCCGTCCATTCCAAACCTGCGGCCCGCGCAGCTCCATGGCCCCATAGCCGAGGACCGAAACCGATATGCCCGTGTTTCCAAGAGTCGTATGCTTCATGAAAGCTGTATCCGGTTGATAAAATTTTATTGTGGAAAAGAATAATCGCCAAAAAAAATATACGTTGTGCGCTGAGTTATCAAAGCCGATCAATGTTATTATTTTTCCTGTACCTCATGAGGATGATAATAACTTGTATGGTACAGGGCCCAAAAAGGTTGGCGGCTTTTACTAATCCGATATTTTTCCTTATTCCTGCACAGCAAGCATCGGCACCCAGAATGTTGTCGGCGGATTTTTCATCTCGCATTCATCGACCGAATAATTGTCCTGAACGCCGATCAGCAGGGAGTCGCTAACAGTACTCATGGTCAGGTACCCGTCGGTGACAGAATCCGGTATTACCCAGCGGAAAAAACCGATTGCGCCCTGGTACACTGAAGGGTCATTGTCTTCAAGCGGGCCTTCGCCGGAAGGAAAGAAAAACGTTTTTCCGTTATCCGGACTGACCGCGATATCAAGGCCACCGTCGGTACCCTGTGGCGCCAGCGACCATATCAGCTCGATGGTATCACCGATATGACAGGTGCGGCGCTCGGAGGGATGGAGGAGGGCGACACGCTTGCAGGTGTCAACCGGATACCAGACAAATTGTTGAATTGTCGCGCTGTCGGCTGCCGGGCCGTCGGATGCGGTAACAACAATCGTTTGCGTTCCGGTGTCGGCCAGAACAGGCCGCCAGACAAGCTGTGCGCCGTTTATCTGCGCGGCTAAAGGACCTTGTGCAACGGCAAAGGTGACCGGGTCCCCGTCTGCATCGGCCGCATTGAGATCGATAGTCACCGTATGATACACCATAACAGAATCTTCGGCCGAAATATCTTCAATTACCGGCGATGTATTCGGTTCAATACCGTTTTCACATTGGAAAATTGCACATGATAGTAATAATGCAACTGCCATGCTCATCCGTATCATACTATTGCACATTTCATTGCCCCTTTGGTTCACTGCCGCCATCCGGCAATAAATGATTTTGTATACAGCACCTCACCTGCTTTGCCGACAGTTACAACATAGACGCCGCTGTTGCTGTACGTGTCTGAACGATGAACGGCGGCATAATTTGATTTTGTTGATAACTGGCATGAGCCGTCGATGGCGTATACCGAAATATGGGCGCCCGTGATATGGCGGGCATCTATTATTATCTCATTACCGCTTTGTTTGATATAGTTCCGGGCAGCCGGATTGGTCCTTAACGAAGGAAGATTCTCTGTGTCAACCGATTGGCCCGTAAGTGCACCGAACAGGGCATCCCACTGGCTTCGCCGCTGCGAGCGTTCTTCGATAAAATGATAGAGATCGGGATGAACATCTTCCTGTGAAGAGCACCAGAGGTCCCCGCGCGTGGCGCCCTGCTGCATACTGGAGACATTGATCGCCTGGCGTGTTTTCCAGTTGGCGATAACCAGGTCGCCGCCGGATTCGCCATTGGGACCGGTCGAGCCGCAATCGGAAGTGAACCAGTAATCGGAATTGCACGACCAGCCGTTGCAGTTACCGGAGCCGGTAACAGGATCGCCGTCGGTGAGATTGGCGGTCTTTTCTGTATTTGTAAACCTGGCCATCTCCTCGGCGCCCTCAATGTCAATGAAATTGTTGGTGTTATGCCCGCCTTCCCAGACAACCAGAAACCGGCCGAACGGGGCAACGCTGTTGCCGCATCCGGTACCACCGACTCCATCGATGGCTATCGGAACGGCATTGCTGTCGTTTTCGGGAATTTCATATAACCTGCGGCCATCCTCGCACAATGAACTATCATCGGGAAAGCAGCCGCCGCCACGCACATGCATCCATTTGGCATCGGCGGAAAGATCGCCGAAGCAGCCAACTTTATTTATGATCAGCTTTGCATGAGTCATTTGACGCACCACCGGCGTGGCATCCGATGAATCGATATAAATTTTCATCAGCCGGTTGGCAACGGTATGGTCGTCACTGCGCCAATTGATATCGTAATACCATACATTATCCGTGCACCACCAGAGGGCCTGAGGAGGATGATCGAATTCGGCAATTTTCATGACCGCGCCGCTGTCAACACTCACGACCGAAAGTACGCCCCAACCGCCGTCGGAACGATCGATAAATGCAATATAGCTGCCGCTCTGGTCGAAACAGGGGGAGCGGGCCGATTCTGCCAGGAATTTACGGCTGACTATCTTATCATTTTCTATTTTCGCACAAAGTAATCGGCCCCACTTCGGAAAATGATGCTCATGACCACCTATAATCGTGACAGCATAGCCGTCAAGGCCGTAAGAAAAAAAATTAGCTGCAATGATATACAATAAAACAACACGCCTCATACTGAACCCCCTTCAAAGCAGAATGCCTTTTTAAAGAACCCTTTGCTTTGCATATTCGTTTATTGAAATGAATGCGGCATCGGGTGATAGCAATTAATGTAGTGAAAAATCAGGGAACAGCACTGCTATTTGTTTGCATTCATTGTAGTTTGGGTTGGTTTTAATGGTATTTAAACAGAATGCGAGGTTCCTGAGTGGTTTCTGTTTCTGAAAATATATATGGATAGATTGCTGGAAAAACACTATCAAAGTGCATTGAGTACAATTAATTCTTCTACTTTAAAAAAATAAATTTGTTCAATTTATTGCTATAGTTTGAGCAAAAACAAATATCATTGATTATGCGGGAGGGAAAGGCCGGTCATTTAGAAGTGGCGCAATGTTCTGCATATTTCATTAAAATGGTTAGCCGATCACATACAGCGAATTTTACCTAATAAGGGGGAATTAATGAACAAAATTGCTTGTGCGGGATTGCCGGTTATTTTTTATCTGGCTGCCGGGTATGCGCTCAGCGGCATTTGTGTGTCGGATTATAACGGACCTGAAATCAACGGGATCAACGCGCATTTTATCGAGAACGATGTTACGGTGGATTCGATTTTTCTGGCGACGAGCGAGAATCGTCTCGGCGTCCGCAGCGGCCAGATCAATTCGTATGGTACGCATTGCGCATTTTTCAAGCATGAAGCCGATGGCTGGTATGTGTGTGTCACGCGGATCAACGGCGCTACAAAAATGATTAAAAAGATAACTAAAGTGCCACTCACCGGCGATGCAGGTGACGGTCGTAACTGGTCAATCCTGCTCGAATAAAATTTTCTAATAATCGTTTTTCTTGTTTATTCGTTCGTTCACTCTCCGGAAATACTCTTTGCGGCAATAATTTTCGATTTCTACCAGTTTGTTGAACGGTGTACAGAAATCATCATTGCCCACAGTAAAAAGACCGTGACCATACACAATGGCTGCGGGATATTCCCCGAGCGCGGGCGGGACTGTTGCACTGATGCTGTGTGGTCCAGAGCCGCCTTCACCGGAAACCACCGGTATATCGCCGATAGTCCGGGGTATGGAGCATGTTGTATAGCAATGGTCCGGCTGCGTACATTCATAGCGGCTGCAATCCATAGAGAGGATCACGGCAAATTTTGGATGGCTGTGAATAATTGCTCTGTACGGGGTGTTTGCGGCAATCGCCCGGTGCACGGGGAGCTCGGAGGATGCACCAAACGAAGCGTTCAGTCTTTTGTCAAGCGGGCATGCGATAATGTTGCCGGCAAGCTCATCGAGATGAGCGCCCGCGCAAGTAATGGCGAGTGAGGAACCGTACCGATACGAAATATTGCCCTGGCAGGAATCGACCAGGCCGTTATCAATGATACGTTTCCCCGCTTCGCAGATTGCAGCATGGATCTGTTTTTCTGATGAAAGAGGTCCGGGACGCAGATAAAACGGTCCGGTCGCCGGTTGCTGAAGGAGTTCCCTGATGCGATGAAAAACGCTTTTGTCGACAAACGGTTCACATTGCCGGGAACAATTGTCGAGATAGTCGGCAAAGAATTTGATAAATAATGCAAAACAGACTGAGCTGTAGTATACATACGCCATTTTTGGCGGGTGATCACTGACCGTAATAATGCCTTCACCGGGAACAATCGCGCTTTTCCTTGTGGTAAGCGCCGATACGATATGGTCCGGTCTAAAGCTGTGTACAATCGGGATATCGTGAAAATAAACGCGTGTTTCCCAGTCTTTCGGAAAAAGTGCGTGTGCCGGCATGGCCGCAAGTGAATTCATGATTGTCGCATAGGGCTCACCGGGCATGCTGAAAAACAGACCATTGACATGAGGCAAAGAAAACAGCTTTTCAAGGAGTGGTGTTCTGCTGTCGGCACGGTTCCAGACAATGCCGCGGTCCGTTGCCGCTCCCACAACCGGTGGATCCGGCCCCACAATGCCGGCCGAGGCCGCCTTTTCGGCAAATTCGATGCACAATTTTTTCATACAAACTTAAAAATACAATCCGGGAAAAGTATATCTGCTCCCGGTACGTATTTTATATTCACACAATCATTTGAATGCAGAATCCGGAAAGGGATGTTATGAGCAAGTGGACACACAAAGATATGCCCGATTGCATGGATAAAAAAGCTGTCGTTACCGGGGCAAACAGCGGTCTGGGATTTTATACTGCACGCGCGCTGGTTCAAAAAGGAGCAGAGGTTATTCTTGCCTGCAGAAACCTTCACAAAGCAATAGAAGCCAGGGAAGAGATTGAAACAACATGCGAAGGCTGTATAACTTCGGTCATGCAGCTTGATCTTTCAAGTCTTGCATCGGTGAGAAAATTCTCAGAAGAATATGCAAAAAGGTACGACCGGCTTGACATTCTGATCAATAATGCGGGTGTGATGGCCCCCCCGTATGCAAAGACTGAGGATGGATTTGAGCTGCAGTTCGGCACAAACCATCTTGGTCACTTTGCGCTCACAGGACTGCTTATCAATCTTCTTTTGCCAAGCCGGGGCTCTCGTATCGTAACTGTTTCGAGCGGCGCACATTATATTGGCGCCATGGATTTCGATACTCTTAACTGGGAGAAAAACTACGCACGTTGGCCTGCGTATGGAAGGAGCAAGCTGGCGAATTTACTCTTTACGTATGAGCTGCAGCGCAAACTTGACCGTGCCAATGCCGGGACAATTGCCGCAGCGGCTCATCCGGGCTGGGCTGCTACCAATTTGCAGCGGGAATCCCTGTTTTTCAGAACGTTCAATCCATTGTTCGGGCAAAAACCCGGGCAGGGAGCATGGCCGATACTGTATGCTGCCACGGCACATGATGTTCAGGGGGGAGATTTTTTCGGTCCCGGCAGCTTTTTCGGCCTCAGAGGACATCCAAAAAAGACCAGGTCAAGTGAACGGTCGTATGACCAAACAACTGCCGGGCGTTTGTGGGAAATTTCCGAAAAACTGACCGGAGTACATTATTCCTTGTGACCGGTAATCCCGGTTCCGGACCCGTGCTTACCGGAATTGAATCGGCAATCATCAATACAATGTAACGGGTTTTATCCTGCCAGACCGTGCGATAATAATTGAAAACGGAAACGTTGTTTCCGTTTTTTTTGCGAATTGATCTTATAATTAAAAAAAAGCGGGCATTCGTATAATAATCAATTGTTTATGGGAGGACCAGATGATTTTTATGCTGATTTTGCTGGTTATGTCATTGAATGCATC
>WJKA01000346.1 GCA_014729375.1 Chitinivibrionales bacterium | reverse complement strand
TGCTTACCGAGCGCGTATTTTCAAATTCAGACGAGAGATCATTTCCCGACCCATCCCTGGGAATTATCTCAAGCTTTGATATATACGGAATCCTCATCTCTTTGCCGTTTTTCTTTCTGACAAACGATGTACCGCCGTCATTATCATCAGCGATATAATATTCCACCCCGGCCAGAACCGTAACACCATCCCCGGCTTCAAGCCCGGATGGCGTAGGAAGCGGCTCGGTAAGCGGGATATTGCAGTTTTCCTGCGAAAATCCCGAAATATCACCAACTTCACGGAATAAGGTATCCTCGCCGATAAGTGCAAGCCAGTGTCCCGACCTGATTAATGCGGGACCGGCAACATTGATGCAGGATGCTCCGCTGGACGGCCCTTCTGCTAATGATGTCGTGCCGTCACCATTGTCAAAAACAAGCAGGATTTCATCATTGCCCTCATTCAGAGTCAATTCCTCTATGCCATTCCCTGAAATGCCGTATCCGGTCATCCGGATATCACGCTCAATAAGCTCTGATACTCTTGTCATATTGCTCCGCAACTCGGCAAGCGAGCGCTGGTGCTGATTCTGCTTACTGAAATTGTAATACAATTTTGCAACCACACCCGCAACAATTGCTGCGACGGCAATCGTTACAGCCAGCTCAATTAATGTAACTCCATTATTGTGTTTTTTCACATATATCTCCATTATGGTCTGGCAATGATTGTTGACAGCTTGACATGATGAGACCCGGTTTCCTGCGGCCAGGCCACGGTCAGATCGATAGTCTTTTTGTTATCATCGGAAGCTATCTCCCATACGCGGTAGTACTTGTTTTTCGCTATATCACTATCACTTTCAATCTCATCGTAGGGTGTTGATCGAAGGCTTTCAAGCTTCTGGTTGCCGAGTGAGGTTGCCATGGAGATATCTTTGGAATTTTTATTTGATTGAATAAAGGAAAAAAGATAGCCATGAAGACCAAAAGCAACGAGCGTTAAAATGAACATTGCAATAATGATTTCTACGAGCGTAAAACCGCTTCGGTTGTTTGCTTTCATTTGAGCGGATCCTTTCCGAAAACCGGAAAACATGAAATATGGTACGCTACAGGCATGGTTCTTTCTGTCGATTATAGCATACCCGTTCGCTTCTCCGAAAAACGGAATTCTTGTTTCCGTTATACATATTATTAGTATGACCCTGTGCTGCTACAGTGCGCTTTCCGGGACCGATTTCGTGGTATCGCTACGTACCTTCTGTTTAGTATCAGGAGAAAAAAGCGCAGGCAAATCGTTTTTAATCTCCTTTTTTGTCTGATCAAGCAGCATCGGCCATAATGATTTCAGTTTCGCATAGATTTCTTCCCTGGTGAATCGCGGCACCCCCTGCTTATATTTTTCGGGGACGCGATCGGCATGCACAAGCATAGAGGAGAGATATCGGGCATACTGGTCCGGTGACAGCTTATCGGCTGCAAAATCTTTCTCCATGCTTTTTACCGGCTCAACAAATTTATTCATCTTTTCCAGGATTTCTTCTCTGCTTTCAAAATTGAGATAACGTGCTGTCACAAAACCGATTGTCAAAAAAATGGTATAAAAAACTACATACGCTATAATCACCGAGGCTTTCTTTGCTTTCACCTGCTTTTCAAACGAAGCGACAACATCCTTACCTGATGCGAGCTTTTTATTCATCCCGGAAACGACTTCGCTTTTTTTTCTGAACTGGTTTTTTGTGGATCCGATGAAATTATTTCTGGCCATAAACGATATTACCGGAGTGAAAAACGGTTTTTGACCGGGTTGGAAAAAAGCTCGTGCTTTTCCCTGGCGATTTTACCCGGCACAGTATGTATAACCATTGTAACACCAAAAGGTGTGAGTTGTCAATATGAAGATAGTGTCACGCCAGGGAACTCCGGGAGCGCCTGGAGGAGTTGTCTGCGGCGGGACTATACGAACATGGCTTCGCGATACCGGGCCCCGGCTTTTCTGTTTTTGCCGTTTTCCGAGTTTTTCAACTCTCTGGATGCCGAGTGAAGGAAAAAGCGGGCAAGCCAGTAAACAAATCCGGCAAAAAGCAGAGCGGCAAAAGCGCGCCAATACCACGAGCGTCTTTTATTTTTATTAAACATGACAAAGAATTGGGTTGAAGTAAGAAATTTGCTGCGGTAGTTTTGTAATATACATCAGTTACATTATATCATAACAGTGCAAAGGATGTAAATATGAAATATTCTTCGGGAAAAACCGGACGGGTGGTTGTGGCCAGGTTAGAGGATGGTGATGATATTTATGAATGCATAGAATGCATTGCCGCGACGGAAAAAATCGACAATGCAGTTATCTGGATTATCGGCGGGATGAAAAACGGGGGTGTGGTAGTTGGCCCGGAAACGCCGGTGAGCATGCCCCCCGATGTGATGATCGAACGGTTTGAGGAGCCTCGTGAGGTTCTTGCCGTGGGGACCTTGTTTCCTGCCGGCGAAAACAGGCCCTCACTGCATCTTCACGCTGGGATGGGACGGGGCCGCAGCCCGCTGGTCGGCTGCCCGCGAATCGCCGCCGAGTGCTGGCTTATCGATGAGGTTGTTGTGCTGGAAATTACCGGAATAAATGCCGCGCGGATAAAAGATCCGGATTGCGGTCTTGAGCTTTTGACACTGGGACCTGCTGCATGAAGCTCTCCCGGAGGACCATCACGGCATTCAGAAAAAAAATCTATTGCCACTATGCCGCGCACAAGCGGGACCTGCCCTGGCGCAGCACCTGCGATCCCTACCGCATCGTCGTATCGGAAATCATGCTTCAACAGACACAGGTCGACCGGGTGATACCAAAATACAGGCACTTTATTTGTGCATTTCCAGATTTCAGCGCCCTTGCAGCCGCGCCGCTCAATACCGTGCTCTCTTTCTGGCACGGACTCGGCTACAACCGGCGCGCGCTGTCACTCAAAAAACTTGCGCACCAGGTCGTTGACCTGCACAACGGTATGCTGCCCGATTCACTCGAAGGTCTTCTTGCATTGCCCGGTATCGGAATAGCAACGGCCTCATCAATATCCGCATTCGCATTCAATAAACCCGTTGTGTTTATCGAAACCAATATCCGTACGGTCTTTATTCACGAATTTTTCGGGACAATGAAAAATGTTGACGACAAGGAGGTCGCAGCACTCGCAGAACAGGTCCTCGACAAAAAAAATCCGTGCAAATGGTACAATGCCCTGATGGATTACGGTGTCATGCTCAAGCGGAACTATCCCAATCCCTCCCGGAAAAGCGCACAGTATGCAAAGCAGTCCCGGTTTGAAGGTTCTCATCGGCAGGTCCGGGGGATGGTCCTGAAAACACTGCTGAAAGAAAAATCTCTCACGCAGAAACAGCTTATCGCTTGCATAGACAAAGAGGAATCGAGCATACTCTCCGCGCTCGATGACTTGATCAGGGACAGGCTTGTAAGCAGTAAAAAAGGGGAAATCAGTATTGCGTGACAGTTCTACCGGAATGTCTACAAAGAAAGGAACCTGTTTTGAAAATTAACGACAATTTCGGTTTGTATGCGGTCCTCACCAATCCGCGCTACGGCTATGAACACATGACCGGACTTCTGGTGGAACATCACATACCCTTTGTCCAGCTCAGAATAAAGGATGCTCCCGAGTCGGCGGTTGAAACAACCGCACGGGCCATGAAAAAGATTACACAGGGCACCTCAACAAAACTGATTATCAACGATTATCCGCATATCGCCGCTGAAATTGGTGCAGACGGCGTTCATATCGGTCAGGATGACCTCTCCTTTAAAAAAACCAGAAAGATTGTCGGCCCCGATGCACTTATCGGCATATCGACCCACTCGCCCGAACAGACCCGGAACGCCTGTGCGCTCAAGCCCGACTATATCGGAATCGGTCCGGTGTATGCCACGCCAACCAAAAAAAATCCCGATCCGGTTATCGGTATTGATGGCATGAAAGCCATGCTGGAAATCGCCACGGTCCCGGCCGTGGTTATCGGCGGGATCGACCTGACAAATCTGAGCGAGGTGCTCAAAAGCGGCGCACGCAATTTCTGCATGGTGCGGCAGCTTATGAATGCAGAGAAGCCGGGGGAAGTACTGGGAATAATACGGGAACTGTTGATATCAAACTCACCAGGTAAATCAATTTGAGCAGGAGACGAACAGACGATTGCTATAATCTAATATTTCCCTCTGTCCCTTATCCTTCTGCAGCCGGTTTACCGTAAACTCAAGGGATCCACTGTTTTGAAATCGCTCTCCTCACGGAGCTTTTTTGCCAGTGCGGAACCATTGGACGTTTGTTTTAAGCTCCTCATCACATTCATGCTCCAACTTCTTTTCAAGGCGTTCTTTTTGGAGAACAGGTTTGGAGTTCTCAAATATCATTATCTAAAAAGAACATCCATGCATGGCCTGAACAAAAGCGGTTCAGGATCGGGATCCTCAGGCTCGATGCCGAATTCCGTTTTCGCCCACTTCTTGAATTTTTCCAGATATGCAGTCACCATTTCGGCATTGTTGGCGTTCTGCTTTCTTCCTTTTAAGCCAAGAAATATTCTGAACTCCTCATTCAGCTCGGGAACTGTATAGTAATGCTTTTGCAAGCCTTCAATTATCGGCAACCGGATTGATTCTGCCAGACACCTCTTAGTTCCGGCGAAAAACGGCTCATTAAAGCCTTTTATTAAATGCTTTAAACATTTTTCTGATCCAACATAAATAAGTTCTTCTACAAGCTTTTTCTTTTTCTGATAGGATTGTGCGCTAGCATATTGCTCAATCAATTTGTCTTCAGCACTGTCAATGCCAAGCCTTGCCTTGAGATAAAGCGGTAAATATTCTATCTCTTTATATCCGGCTTTAGTGGAATCGGGCAGGTCGGTCAGCAAATATGCATAAATCTTTTTACTTTTTTCAAAATCGGCTTTTTCCAGCGCATCCTGAATCTTTATGCTGTTTTTCCATATTAATTCATAAGGTACATGCTCAAAAATAACTTTCCAGCCGATATCGGATATAGATTTCCTCTTTGAAGATGTATCTGATAGAAAGCAGATTGCTATGTCAATTAATATGCTGTCGGTTAGCAGATTACTTTTGTTGCCCTCGATTTTGTAAGAAATAACGCAAATGTGAAAATATGACTTAATAAGATAGCTGGAACTGTCTTGCCATTCACTATACGATTTACCCAGAAAAGACTTAAAGATATTTTTTTCACCTCCACAAGGCACAACCACTTTGCCCAAATGCGTTGGCTCGCATCTATTATAAAGCTCCACTATGTGCATTCTGTTTTCATAAAGCTTTCTGAGTCCGTTGCAGGCATCTCCCGCAGAAAAGCAACAATGATATAGTGCAAATAAATAAATGAGAAATTTTGATAAATTTTGTCGAGTAGACATATACAAAGCAAGCTGGGGGGAGTTTTATTATTTCTTCAGCTCATTTTGATTGTCGCAACTAAAGCAGATACTGTATCTGATAATATATATATATAGCAGCCTCGCTTTTATTCCAATAAGTCTTTAAATCAACCCTCGTCATTTCTTTAAAATACTTATATTCAATTTATGCAAATTCCTTTCAGGAACGGTTTTGCAGATTGACTAACTGGTTTAACTCCAAACACTTTAAATGCCCATATTTCAAATCGCTTAATGTATTCTTCAATGTATTCTTCTTTTTGGAAAGGCTTAACTGCTTCTATATATTCCGAATTAAGCACTCTTTCATCCGGATAATAATAGCGTAGTCCTTTTATTATTGCGCACCGTATAGATTCTTTCAGGCAGCCTTTTTCCGTATAATCGAACAAGGAATCATTGAAATGCAGAATGAGCGTTTTTAGACATGTGTCGGTTCCAATATATACAAGATCTGAAACAAGCCTTTCTTTTTTCCAATACTCATTTTCATTTTTAAATTTTTCAATAAGGTCGGACTCCGCATCTTTATCTCCCAGCCTGGCTCTTATCTTCTTATCCAGCAAATCATTATCCAGCAAATCACATCTTGTGCTGTTATCTAATTCTGTCAAAGCAAGCAGTTCGTATAAAGCATTATTCTTATTCTTGATTTTCTTGATTTTTGCTTGAAGAATTCTCGATTTATTGTTTATCATTGTATATGAACATTTTCGTAACAAAACATCAATTGCTCTTTTTGCCGATTCTTCACCTGATGTTTCGTAAAGCCCCGCAATTAATATAAGCCCTTGAACCATCATTTCATTATTTATCAATATTGAATTGTTACTTTCAGTATATGGCGCAACTGTTATGCATCCATTTATAAAAGCATTTAATAGATCTTTCCGGCTATTTTCCCACTCCGATAGCTCCACATGCGCATATTCAATGAACTTCTGTTTCCCGGAAAAATCGCATTCTTTTTGGTTGACATACCTGCAATTTTCAAATATTTCAGCAAAATAATTTCTTTTATTAAACATCCATTCTAAAGGCTGGATTGCCAGTAGTTGGTTTTCTCCATCAACAAACGAATTTTTTTGTGCGACTGTCAGACCCGATAGTATTGCAAAAATAATTATCGTTTTAATTTTTCCCATTGCTGTTCAACTCCTGATTCATATAAATTAATTGGTCTATGCCGAAGTCTTGTATCTGTCATTTGCTTGCTGTAAGGAAACATTATATTATCTTTATCTTCAACATGATTCAGTGCACCTACAAGATCTTGATGCAAAAATTCGTGCGCATGCACTTTGCCAGGCTGAGCGTTCTCAACTATTGAACAGCTGAAAAAAGTAAAGCCAATATCTTCATTTTCAAACCAGAAAGATTCATCTTTGAAATGCTCGTATTCTATGCCTTCAGTCGAATTATGAATATCCTTAGAAACAGTGATTGACATGTCACTTTCATCATAATCCCAAACATAAACTAATTCTTTAATTCCAGATTGTCCGAACCATGGACCTATCTCTATTTCGCAATTTGTACAAATTTCATCAAGCGAGTTTAAATAAATTTTAGTATCTCCGACATTCGCATCCTCAGTCAGCACCCAATGTGTACGGATTTTCCCATCTAAAATAAATAATGAATTCTTTTCATTTTCATAGCAGCCTAACGGAAATTCACCCACTTGGGTTAAAAGGTCAAAAAGTTCAATATAGATAGGATTAACGCCTTGATATTTTTTGAAATGGTCAAATGTACCATTATCATTTTTATCCCAACTATCATCTGTAACATTTGTTTTGTTAAAATCATTAATTCTAATCACCCCCTGCTTTATTATGTCATTAATATTTTCTTTTAGCAATTGCTCATCGACCACGGCACTATTAACATTATATATTTGATATGAAAAATAATTCTTTTCTTCATGCACATAAACCGCCAGCGGCTTTTCCGAACTAGTAGCACTTATAATCGCCCCTTCCAATGTTCCTGTCCTTCCCCAGATCTCTATTTCATAATTGTTTTCAAATCCTGCTTTTTCAAAGATTATCAGGTTATTATCTCCAACAGACAATGCAGAAGACTCATATGCGTCCTGGTTTGGCTTGAATGAAATACCGGTACCCCCCTTTATTTTTGCATATATTTCTTCATACTTTTCGGAAAAATCACTCCTAACTGCAACTTTGAAACTCGTGAATCCGCCGATTTTAAGAGAAATATAGCTTTGGGGCACAGGATATTTCGGATTTCCCGCATCATCTCTGTATGCATCAAAACCATATTCATTCCTATAGCATCTTTTTATCGCGTATGCAACTCCTCTATAATCGTTATCGACAGGCTTTTCTAATAGTAATGAGTAATCAGTTGTTCTTTGCTTAATTATATATTCATTGCCTGAGCCACCAGAACCTAATATGATTCTATCTCCAAATCTGATTTCACCAGGAAGTGCACCTGATCCGCTTAATGAAAATTGGACATGGTCATCTTCCTGCAAAACGGTAGCTGTTCCATCTGAAAAAAGTACTTTCTCATAGCCGGTTGCTTGTGCGAAATACACTTTTGCTTCTTCTGTTGTTTCAGTTGTAGTTACAGTAGCTGTTTGTTCACGGCAATCATCATAAACACTTTGAGGCGCAGGTTTAGAAAAAATATCCCAGCATTTTGAACAATCGTCCATGCAAACATAATTGCCAATTTCAACTGTATTCTGATTACCAGGACTTGCACTCACTTCTTTATGCCCTGATTGCTCATCGCAACTTAATAACATTAAAAATAGCAACGACACAAATATATTTAAATAGATAGATAATTTCATCATATCCTCCTGATACTTAAAATTGAGAATAGGGGGTTCTGCTTAAAATTTTACTTCCTTCAAGCATATATATTACATGTGCATAGGGGTTGTTCCAATTCTGAAAACGGGTATTGGCGACAAAAAGGACAGGTTTTCCTTCGCTTGCGGTCATTGATTGAAACACGAGTTTTCCCCCTTCTTCACCAACTTTATACAAGCCGATTCTTACCCATTTTGCCCCAGGCAAAGGATTATTGTTTGCATCCGTTGCTATTACATCAGTATATATGTACGATTTATTTTTTGTATAGTCTGATTTCTCAACTAAAGCCTTTACAACGCGTGCAAGCTTGCTAAAACTATATATTCTTATATATTCTCCATGAAGTACATAATTTATTATAGGAGTAGTCGGTAATACTTCAAACGAACCATCTTTCCGTACCATACCGAATTGGATATCTCCTGAAGCTATTGCAATATATTCATAAGCTCCCATATCTACTGTTGACCCATATGGCCTTTCTATTTTAACAATATCCTTGTGAGGAGCACCCGAAGATGTGCCGGCATCAATGCAGGGACTTTCCGGAGATAAAATCAAACCATCATCATCATCACCGTATTTCCTGTTAAAACCCACAGCACTGTTAATATCCCTAAAATGTGGGTCTTCAGCAATATTGCCTTCGCCCTCATATCCGCCCCAAATGCATGAAAACGACACCGTCGCCGGTCCGTCTATTTCAAACGACGCTCCCGCTGCGTCTCTCCAGAGAATTGAATTTTTTATTATCGCTCTTGAATTCTGATCGCTTGCGATTGCGCCTCCCCTTTTTGCCGATTCATTATCGGTAAAAGTGCAATTAATAATCGACACATTCGACGTTTCATTGCAGATCGCGCCACCGTTACTCTTTGCTTCATTGCGGTAAAAGATCGAATTGCTTATTTTCGGCTTTGAGCCGTTGTTGTACATTGCAGCGCCTCGTGTGGAAGTCTCTATCACAGAAGAGCCATTGTCGCCATTCTGGTCAAAAATACAGCCTTCAAAAACCGGAATGCATTTTTCATTGTAAATTCCCATTCCGTTTCCGCTCTGGCAGAGGTTCTTGGAAAAGCCACATTTCTCGAAATACGCATTGCCGCCGTTAAACATGCCGCCGCCGTTACTTTTCGCAAAATTTTTCCAAAAAAGACATAGAACAAATTGCGGTGCGCATTGAGTGTTGAATACCCCGGCGCCGATCGCATTTTTTCCGGAACCATCGGCATTACCGAGCACAATAGAGACCCCTTCAATGTAAATGCTTGCAGCTCCATTATTGCCTGTTATCGTTAATACATGATATGCGTTGTCGTCTATAAATTCGGCCGGAAGTGGCCAGGAGCTGCCCGTATGATCATCTCCGTTAATGTCCCCGCTCAAATAGCTGTAATAAAGTGAGCCCATACGGCTCTGTCGTGTCTCGCCGGCAATGCCTGCAAAACTGCCGACAATCTCCATACCCTGCCTGAGCATGAATGTTGCGGAACGTGGATCGGAAGGGTCAGCAAGCATTGAAGGAGTATAATTCCCTTCAGCAATCCAGATTTCTTTGCCGTTTTGTGCGGCGTCATTCAAAGCGGACTGCAAATCGGTATAAGCGTCCGGCCAGCTAGTGCCGTTGTTCAGGCCCTGAGCATCAGGATTAACGCAAATCGCATAATCTTCGTTCTGAGTAACAGTAAAAATGAAAGGAAATGAAATACCGCCGCAAAGGGCCTCAACAGTTATTTGCATTGGCGAGGATGATATCGACACCGGTTCCAATGGATCTCTTCCGTTTACTTTAAACGTAACACCCTCGGGACCGGAGGGCGTAAGCTTGACCGAAGAAACATAATCGGGGATAACCGCCTTGAAGGCAAGCGTACCCGATTCATTATAGTGCGCATATGCGCCCTCGGAAAAAACTATATCTGTCAGGTAAATTGCTTCATCCGCGCCGATATCCCAGGAGTTTGTTCCAGACCATAAATCCTGGCGGGAGAATCCATCAATATCGACATCGTCCTGCTCCTGAATAGCCGTTCCTTTATCTATAGCATCTGATCCCGACTTGAGATGGAAATTTTCATTCCCCGGAGCAATTGAAAAAAATTGATTTGAGGAGGATTTGTTTCTCAAGTAATTTATACCGGGAGCAGAACCGTCCGAACTCATATTATTCGAACAATTTACCCATTCGGCAAACCATTTCCTGAAATCATTCACCTGTGAAGCCATAGAAATGCAGTTTTGAATACAAAGAGAAGCACCGTCACGAACATCAATGCCGCAATCACCGGCATTGAAGACCGTTACATTACGGATAGACGCTGAGGTATTAGGTCCTACCGCAATGACTCCATGTGATTGCGTATTATAGATAATGCTGTTCCGCACAACAATGTCTGCAGCCGTTATTTCAATACCCGCACCGCCATCTTCTATGAACTCATTATCATGAATTATGCAATTTTCAACTGCTATTCCACCGGCTTTACATTCAACCATAGCATCACCGTCGCCACCCTTGATCTCGAGCCATTCAAAACAGGTATATGGAAGACTAGAATGTACAATTTCACCCGATGGATAATAAATACATGCGCCTGTTCCGGCACGGCCTTCATGGCGTGCATCTTCGGCAACGGTAATTCGTACAAAATCATCTGGTGATGCGTGTATAATGCCCTCATCACCGCCCTCAATGCGAATACGCTCACCATAAATCCAGGGAGGATTGCCACCTTTACGGTGGATTACAATTCTTTGTTCGCCCCTGCCAGCCAGGTCGCCCGGCAAGGCGTCGATAGCGCTCTGAATGGTTGGATGTGGATACCCGGCGCCTACATGATAAATGGTTTGGGCCCCGGGGACAGCAAAGAAAAAGAAGAAGACTATATTTACATTAAAGAGAGAGAGAGAGAGAACAATCTTAACTTATGCATTGCATACTCCTTTTTTTATATTTCAGAAACCTACTGTAAAGCCTATACACAGGGTAATATATGTTTTGCAAAGCGGAAATCAAATATTTTTTCTTTTTCTGCTTCAAGTACAGAATATGGAGGCAAATATTATTCTCTACGACTATCGCTATTATCCAACCATTTGCCTCCATCTTCAATCATTACGCTTTCATTGCCATCAACGCGCCGAAAATGTACCATTATCTATGATGCTTGTATAACCTGCTGTTCTTTTGGGAAAAATATGATATCAAAAAAAGCCGTTCATCGCTCTGCCAGGCATTTCACGCCTGCACTTACTTTCGTACTGGTCCTGCTGCTTTTCTTTGCAATTGTAAAGGCTGCGCAGATTGCTACAACCGGAGACGGCAAAAAGGTGCTTCTCAAAAAAGACGGCACCTGGAAATATGCAACGCAGAGTGATATTATGGCCGTCAAAATGCTTCAGAGCAAAGCGAAATCCGGCCAATCCGCAGGAAAAGACCCGTTCGGTTTTTCTGCTAAAGATGTCAATGCCCCGCACGGGCGGCAAAAGCAGGCCGGGAAAACAAAGAAAGCAGGCGGTTCCGGCAAAGGAAGCGGTAAAACCCCGGTCAGCCTCACACGAGTAATCCACCCGGGAGCAGGATTTGATTTCCGGAAAGCCCGATGGGGAATGACAAAAGCGCAGGTCAAGCCCTCGGAAACCGCAAAGCTGACAAAAGAAACAGCAAACACTCTGCAATATGCCAGCAAAATTGCAGGGATGACATCAAAAATGACCTATCATTTTACTTCCGGCAAATTGACAAAAGCATCATACGACATCAACCAGGGCCATGTGAACCCGTCACTGTTCTATGAAGATTTCGAAAACCTGATGGATCACATGAGCAGCGCCTACGGTACTCCCGCGACACGGGATTACCAGTGGAAAAATACCATGTACAAAAACGATAAAAGCAAATGGGGCTTTGCAATCAGTATCGGCTTTCTTACCTGCAATGTAATCTGGAAGACTCAGCGCTCAAAAATCAACCTGCATATCAGCGGCGGCAAGCACACGTTCATTACCAAGATCGACTATTCACAGATTTAACCCCCGAAACATCAGTTTTTGCTGACCTCTGAACTCTGACCGTTGATTTCCGATCCCGGGCTGCCTGCTCATTTCGACAATGAACTTTCAGTTTTCGCGTTTTCACCATACTACCTGTGCTCCATCAGTTGCTGCGGCAAAATGCACTGCTGCTTTGTTACCGGTTTTCTTTTTGTAGTCGGCAACAATTTTTTCCCGGAATCCGTCAACAGCATCGCGATGCAGGAGCGTTATTGTTGCTCCCCCCCATCC
>WJKA01000345.1 GCA_014729375.1 Chitinivibrionales bacterium | reverse complement strand
GAGCAAAAATATCAAGCCCGTATTTTTTGTAAAGAGAAAGTATGATACCGATTTCGATACTGTAACCGCTGGGGAACTGAATATCATCGACCAGTTCGCGACGGAATGAGTATTCCCCCGAGAGGGGCTGATGAAGCCCGGCGAGTTCGGGATAGAACGTGGAGAGAAACGGCCGTACGAGGATCTCCGTGACCCTTCCTCCGTAATTTTCCAGTGCCGCTTTATCGAACATGAGCGGTCGTTTGTAATATGCCTTTGCAAATGAAATCGAATCATCACTGAGAAGCGGTCCGATCAGGCCGTAAACAAATCTTGAATCGAAATTGGTGATATCGGCATCTATTGATACGATAATATTTCCCTGCGCGACATGGAGTGCCTTCCACAATGCAGTCCCTTTTCCTGTGCAGGTTGCAACGCCCGGCCCGATTTCATCAATACAAAAAACAGTCGCCCCTTCACGCCGGGCAACCGCTTCGGTATTATCCGACGACTTGCCGGCAACGACAAGTAATTCATCCACTAAATGCCGGGATTCAACAAGCTCTTGCCGTATAGTTGCGATAATCGGCCCGATAGTAGCCGCTTCGTTGAGCGCGGGTATGATTACACTGATACGCCGTCCGTTTTCATGCTTTTTTTGCACAAGCGTTTCGATGGGAAGAAAACCGGTGTGGTGGAACTGTTTGATCATGGATGATATCAAGGTGCATTCTATCCTCGTACAAATATACATATTGACACGCGGCCGGGGGATATTATATTTTCCTCAAGTTTCTCGAAAAACATATTTAGGTCAATTTATTTGCAATTAGAGAGAAAAATAATGAAAACCGTCGTAATGAATCACAAGGAAATAGCACGGAAATGGTACCTTGTCGACGCAAAGAACAAAGTTCTCGGGCGTCTGGCGTCTGATATTGCCGGAAAGCTGATCGGGAAAAACAGGCCGGCATATTCGCCGAACCAGGATCATGGGGATCATATTATCGTAATCAATGCCGATAAAGTAGCGGTAACCGGCCGGAAAGCAGAAATTAAAAACTATTTTCGTCATTCGCAATATCCCGGGGGCGAAAAGATCCGGTCATACAAGAAACAGATGGAGCTTGATTCCACCAGGATCATTATCCATGCTGTGAAAGGGATGGTTCCCAAGAACACCCGCGGCCGGGCCATTCTGAAAAAACTTCATGTCTATTCCGGGGAGTCCCATCCGCATGAAGCGCAGAAACCGGAACCTCTTTCGTTAGGTAAAACCATTTAACTTTTCTCTAGAAGGACAGGCGAGTTTTGGAAAACGCATACTCTGCAACCGGAAAAAGAAAGAACGCAATAGCGCGAGTTATCATCAAGCCGGGCAAGGGCGACCGGATCATCAACGGCCTTCCTATTGCCGAATATCTTAAAAGCGATGTGCTTCTTGAGGACGTTGAACAACCGTTCAAGCTTCTTCAGGCAGGAAGCTCCTATGATGTCGTGGTCAAGGTAGCCGGCGGTGGCTTGTCCGGACAATCAGGTGCGATTCGACTGGGAATAAGCCGTTCACTTGGCAAGATCAGCGAAGAGTACCGGAAAAAGCTTCGCAAAAGCGGCATGCTGACTCGGGACTCACGTGCCGTAGAGCGGAAAAAATACGGAAAAGCCGGAGCGCGCAAGCGATTCCAGTTCTCGAAACGGTAATACATAGCTTTCTAATTGTCACATAATTAAACCACGCACACCGCGCCAGGAGAAGACGGGTGCTTCCCGCGTGAAGTAATCTTCTCTGATGACACCGGTGGATGCATAACCCTCACAAAGGAGCTGGTATGTCACAACTAACCATTCATGACCTGCTGGAAGCAGGCACGCATTTCGGGCACCAGACCAAGCGATGGAACCCGAAAATGAAACGTTACATTCTCTGCCCGCGCAACGGTATCTACATTATCGATCTTAACAAAACACTCGAGGGAATCGATAATTTAATCTCCCGCCTGCAAAATGAAGTCAAATCAGGGGGAAAAATCCTGTTTGTCGGTACAAAAAAGCAGATAAAGGATTGTGTTCGAGAGGAAGCCGAACGATGCGGAATGCCGTATGTCACCGAACGATGGCTCGGAGGAATGCTTACCAATTTTAAAACTATCAGGCAGAGTATCAAAAAGCTGGAAAAAATAGAAACAATGGAAACCGACGGCACTGCAGAAGCATTACCCAAAAAGGAAGTGCTGGCTATGGGCAAACAAAAAGACAAGCTGCTGAATGTGCTGTCCGGAATCAGGCATATGCGCAAATTGCCCTCATTGATATTTGTCGTCGACACCATAAAAGAACATATTGCAATTGCCGAGGCTCGACGGTTGAATATTTCTATCGGAGCTGTTGTCGACACAAATTGCGACCCTGAAGTAATCGATTACGTAATTCCCGGTAATGATGATGCATTAAAATCGGTTCAGCTTATCGCACGTACGGTCTCTGATGCAATTCTTGCCGTATCAGGGGAGGTTACTCCGGAAGAAATGAAAAAGCAAGCCGAAACAACAGATACTGAAAAACCTGAAAAAGCCGAAGAAAACACTGATGACAGCACTGAAATCGGCGAACAAACTCCAAAGAAAAGAGCCCGGCGGGTTGTTCGACGAAAAATGGTAGAGGCATCGGATGATGAATAGACGTCTGCATTACACAGGAAAAACCAACGCACACTAAAGGAGATAATACAATGGCTATTAGTGCACAACAGGTTCGTGAATTGCGGGAAAAAACAGGTCTGGGTATGATGACCTGCAAGAAGGCATTGACTGAAGCCAACGGCAACATGGAGCAAGCGATTGACAACTTGAGAAAGCAGGGCCAGGCCACAGCCTCAAAACGAGCGGGGAAATCTGCAAACGAAGGCAGAGTAACCGTGATTCTCACTGATTCTGATGCAATTATGTTCGAGATTAATTGTGAGACCGATTTTGTCGCCCGCGGCGATGATTTTACGGCACTGCTCAATGCTGTCACACCTCTTATTGAATCAAACAAGCCGGCAAACCTTGAAGCGGCCCGGGCCCTGAAAAGCGACTCAATCGGCGGTATAAGCATTGAAGAAAAAGTTGTCGAACTCATGGGGAAAATCGGCGAAAAGATTGCGTTCAGAAGGTATGTATATGAAACCTTCGATCCTGCAAAAGAGAAAATTTTCTCCTATGTGCACGGCGGCGGTAAAATCGGCGTGCTTGTAAAAATTGCATCGGATTCGGCGGAGATACTTTCTACCGGTGCTGCAGCAGAACTCGGAAAAGATTGTGCTATGCAGATCGCTGCATCAAACCCGCTTGCAATCAGCAGGGACGATGTCCCGGAGGAAATTGTCAGCAAAGAAAAAGACATCTACTTTACCCAGGCGAAAAACTCGGGAAAACCCGAGAAAGTGTGGGAAAAAATAGTCGATGGAAAATTGAATAAATATTTCAAGGAAATCACTCTTTACGAACAAGAGTTCATCAAGGACACCGACAAATCGGTCGCACAGCGAATCCAGGAAGCTGAAAAAAGCGCGGGCGGATCTTTGAAAATTACCTGGTTCAAACGGTTTGAACTCGGTGGGGAGGAATAAACCCACGTGAATCCCGGATTCAGGAGAATCCTTCTGAAATTGAGCGGGGAAGCCCTTGCCGGAGCCGCCGGCCATGGTATCAACAACGATATCGCCGGCTACATTGTGTCGGAAGTCAGGCAGGTCCACGATGCCGGTATTGAAATCGGTATTGTTATCGGCGGGGGAAACATTTACCGGGGAGCGGCAGGCCCGATTGCCCGGACTACCGGCGACACAATGGGCATGCTTGCGACGGTCATTAATGCACTTGCGCTGAAAGAATTCTTTTTATCAGCAGGCCTGCGCGCAACAGTACTCAGTGCCGTGCAAATCGACAAGGCGGCAGGTTTTTTCACCGTAGAGCGAGCCCGGAAACTGCTTTCTGACAAAGAAATCGTTTGTATGGCCGGTGGAACGGGTAATCCGTATTTTACCACCGATTCTGCCGCGGCCCTGCGCGCGGCAGAAATAAATGCCGACGTTATATTCAAAGCAACACAGGTCGACGGCGTTTATGACAGTGATCCCGTGAAAAACCCGGACGCCGTACGCTACGACACAATATCCTATTCCGAAGCACTTCAAAAAAACCTGAGAGTTATGGATTCAACAGCACTTTCTCTCTGCCGGGAAAACAATATTCCGATAATTGTCTATAAATTCACCGATAAAGGAACACTCTACCGGAGTGTCATGGGTGAATCTATCGGATCATTAATAACGAAGGGAGCCGAAAAATGAGCACAATCCAGTCGATAAGCTCCGATACAGAGCGGAAAATGGAAAAAACGATTGAAAGTCTCAAACGTGAATTTTCCCATATCCGGACAGGCCGTGCAAATCCGTCTCTGTTTGATGGAATTAAAGTAGATTACTACGGTTCGATGGTTCCGCTCAACCAGGCCGGTACAATTTCGATCCCTGAAGCCCGCTTAATTATGATCCAGCCCTGGGATAAAACCATGCTGCCGGTTATCGAAAAGGCGATCAAAGCCTCTGACCTCGGTCTCAACCCGCAGAATGACGGTAATATAATCCGGGTGCCGATCCCGCCGTTGTCTGAAGAACGCCGGAAAGAAATTTTCAAAAACTGCAAAAAAATCAGTGAGGACAATAAAGTTGCAATCCGCAATATTCGCCGGGACAGCAATGAAAAAATCAAAAAAGCTGAGAAAGATAAAGAAATTACACAAGATGAACAAAAAAAGGCAATGGATGATATTCAGAAACTGACTGATACCTTTATTGAGAGCATTGATAAGCAGCTTGAAATAAAAGAAAAAGAAATTATGGAAGTGTGATTTTTTTCAACGCTATGAATAAAAAAAAGGCCCCTCTGCACAGACGGGGTCTTTTATTTTGCCCGGAATTGAATTGCCTGCTCAGGAAACTATATTTTTTATACATAAATCACTAAACTCGAAACACACGAACACATACTGTAATGAATGTTCCCCGTCATATTGGTATAATCATGGACGGCAACGGGCGCTGGGCAAAAAAGCGCGGTCTCCCGCGCTATGCAGGGCACCGTGCCGGCACCGACGCAACTCGTGAAATTGTACGGGCATGCGGCGAACTCGGCGTCTCCTATCTCACGATTTACGTTTTTTCTGCAGAGAACTGGCAACGTCCAAAAAAAGAAGTCACGCTGCTCATGGACCTCCTGGTAGAAATGATCAAGCGGGAGATTACAAATTTAGATGAAAATAATGTGCGGTTGCACGCAATCGGCGAGCTTTCAAAACTGCCCGGCAAATGCCTCGACGAACTGGAAAAAGGCATGGAAAAACTGAAAAACAATACCGGACTCAACCTTGTACTGGCTGTCAGCTACGGCGGCAGGGCTGAGATCGTTACTGCGGCAAGGTCAATCGCACAAAAAGCAGTAGAAAACCCCGATATAATCAACAGGCTTGACGAAAAAGAATTCGGCAGTCACTTATTTACCGCATCATTCCCCGATCCGGAGTTGATTATCCGCACCGGGGGCGAAAAAAGAATCAGCAATTTCCTCATCTGGCAATGTG